>JABFXT010000315.1 GCA_013361595.1 Nocardia sp.
GAGCCACCACCGCCACCACCGGCGGCGACGTTCACATCCTGTGCGGAGGTGACCACTTCGTTCACTTTCGCCACCGCGGCCGCGATATGGTCCATGACGGCGGCCGCTTGGGCGGACGTGAGCTTCTTCGAAGCGACGGTCAGCAGAGCGGCGTTCAGATCCTTCTCGATATGCCTGATTTTCAGCAGTGTGTTCGCCTGCTCGGCGGCGACCAGCTGCGAGGTCCCGTCCACCTGCGCGTCCATATCGACCAGCGAGTCCTGGCGAGTGCCGGCGGAGAAGACCTGCTGCTGGTACATCTCGAAGCCCTTGCCCGAGCCGGGCAGGTTCGCGGCCTGGACCTTGTCCGGTGTTTTACCGCCTTTCGGGGGCGGCGGTGGGTCGGACCGGCCGAAACCGAGCACATCGACCGATTTCTGCATCGCGTCCTCGGCGTCGGCGATGAAACTGTTGACGAGATCGTTCGTTTCGGATTCCACCTTCATCCGAACCAGCTCGATCGTGTATTTGGGCTTGTTCGGGCCGTCCTTCGAGGCGACCAGCAGGCCGCCTTCGATGTCCGATCCGCCGGCGCCGGGTCCGGCGGTGCTCGCGGAGATGGGCTCGCCGGTGGCGGGATCCCTCTTGCCGATCAGAGTGGTCGGCCGGTCCTCCGCGGAGCCGGGAACGGGGGACCCCGGGCGTGGATCGCCCGGGCGTGGATCGCCCGGCCGGGGGCCCGGCGGCCGCCCGCCGTCCGCCGTGTTTCCGGGGGTGTCGATATCCGCGTCGGTCGCTGTACTCATCCGCTGTCGTCGCCCTCCCGTGATGTCCTATTCATTGTGTTGTCTTCCTAGAGGTGGGAATAGGAGATGTGTCGCCGATACGCCTGTTGTCGCATAGTCGAACGGACAACATAGGCGTAATTGCCGAGAAATTGCCCGGGGTGCTGGGGCAGAGAGGTAAGTCGGTGCGATGAGCGACGGTGAGCTGATCGCATGCCGGCACTGACCGACGATGTGCACGGTGTGTTGCGCGAGCTGCTCGGGCTCTACGGGGCCGGGCAGCCGTCCGAACGTGCGTCCAGTGTGCTCGCGCAGTCCATGGCCGCGGATCTGACCCGGCTGTCCGGCGGTGGTGCCCGCGGCTACGGTGACGCGGTCGGAAGCCAGCGGACGGTGCTCGATACCCAGTACGGCCGGGACGGCATCGTCACCAAGACCGTTTCGGAGTCGGGGCCCGGGACGGTGAACGGGCGCGGGGTGTTGAGCAGTCAGATCTCCGATCTCCACGCGCGGCTCCAGGCGATCACCACCATCGGTGACACCCGGTTCAGCGGCCCGGCGTTACTCGATTCGGCTCAGCAGACCATCACGAACGCGACCAGGCAGGTGAACGCCGATATCGACGCGGCACGAAGACAGGCGGCCCAGATAATGCCGCCGGTGGCGTTCAGTGAGCGCGCCCGGACGACAACGACGTCGGCGCCTCGGAAGCGACGGCGGCGACGACCTCGGATGGTGTCCGGAACGCAGGTCACCCATCAGCCCACGCGCCGTGGCATACGGCGTAATTGGGACAAGTCGAAGGGTGGCCGGGCGGCTCAGGTCGCCGACGGCGCGCTCGGCCTGCCCTATATCTGGGGCGGCGGCGGGGCCGGCGGGCCCAGCGGCGGCGGGTTCGACTGTTCCGGGCTGACCCAATATGCCATCGCGCAGGCCACGAACGGGGAAGTGGTCCTGCCGCGCACCACCTACGAACAGATCTATTCCGGTGAACGGGTCGACCCGCGCGATGTGCGGGCCGGAGATCTGGTTTTCCCGGCCGCGTCGTTCAGTTCCCGTGGGCCGGAACATGTTCAGCTCGCCGCCGGTAACGGTATGGTGATCGAGGCGCCCTATTCCGGTGCCACGGTAACCTATTCCCCCATGCCGGCCAGCGCTGTCGTGGTACGAGTCGTCTGAGCGGAACTCTCGCCCTTGGCTATCGAAATACCCCATGAAGTCGCGGCATTCCTGAACTTCATCGGTGTCCCTTATCCGGATATCAATGAAGACCAGGTCCGTGAGCTGGCCGGTCATGTGCGCACGTTCGCCGACGAGGTGTCCGGGACCCACAGCGCGGCGACCGGGGCGATCGGCGAGATGGGGTCGGTGTACCAGGGCGAGTCCTATCGCGCGCTGGTGGCGTCCTGGGCGAATCTGAGCTCCTCGCATATGGAGAAGCTGGACGAACTGTGCCGCGGAGTGGCGCGGGCCCTGGAAATCGCCTCGGACGTGATCGCCGCGGTGAAGGTCGCGGTCCTGACCGAACTCGTGGTGCTCG
>JABFXT010000890.1 GCA_013361595.1 Nocardia sp.
GACGGCGCATCGGGAGCCGGATACGAGGTACACCCGATCGACTTGTCGAATACACTCATCTACCGATAACCATCCCGCAGCAGCGGCGGTTCGAGCGGTTCCGTCGGCCGGCACCTGCAAGGAGTCGGCCGATGCTTCGTTCCCCCGGACTGCCGGACCTGGCTGTTCTGGTTGCTCGGACTCTCGGTGAGCAAGTCGACAATATGACAGGCATATTGGGGCGCGAGATGCGCGCCCACGGAAGCGGAGTGGCGCGCGCCGCGGACGAGCTCTCCACTGCCGCGCGTCCGAACCACCTACCCGGCCGGTCGACCTCCACGGCACGGATGGACACCAGGGAGCACGTCCGCTTCCTGAAGGAATACAACGCACGACAACAGATCTGGCACCTGGACGCGGCACCGAGCCGAACGCGGGGCCATATCGATGACTACCGGGCCGACGGCGAGCCGGAGCTGCTGCGGGACGACCGCGACTACCGGACCGTGCCGTTGATCCTGCCGGCGGATCGGACCGATATCCGCGGTATCCAGCGCAGATGGGCGAACTGTCACCTCATCTCGGGCCTGAACGCGCTGGAGAAGAAAGCACCCGGAACAATCCTCGGCGCGGTCCGGCAGGTCGGTGACAAGGTCGTCGTTCGAACGCATCGGGGTACCTACACGATGAACGCGACCCTCCCCTTCAACCCGGACGGCACCGCCGCTTTCGCGACGATGCCCGGCGGATCCACCGCTGTCGCCTTCATCGAGAAAGCGGCGGCGATGCATTTCGGTTCCTACAGATCCGTCCAGTACGGCAATGCGGCGGACGCCATGCATTGGGTCGCCGGTGACCGGTACCCGACCACCCATATCCAAGACATCCGGGAGATGTCGCTGGACGAGGTGCGCAGCGTACTGCAGTCCGACAGCCCTGCCGCCGTCAATATCGTCCCCCCGGAGCGGCCGTTCGACATCCCCCCGGACCTGGCCCGATACAACCTGAATCCGAAGCACGTCTTCGTGCCGGACCAGCTCGACAGCGACGGCGGACTCGTCCTGCGGAACCCGCTGGTCGGTACCACCGATTCCACCGGACTCACGTTGGAGGCGCTGCACGGAATGAACGCGAGCCTGCACTGGGTTTCCTGACAGGAGGCATTCCGGACAGCGTCGACACCACCGGGATGCGCGGACCCAGGAGGAACAGATGAAGGTGCGATTCGGCGTCGGTACGGGCAGTGCCGGCACACCCGCGGACCTGCCGGAGCTCGTCGACCGTCTGGAGGCCGCCGGAGTCGATTCGCTGTGGTTCTCCGAACTGATCTTCGCACCCACGGTGGACCCTGTCGTCGGTATGGCATTCGCGCTGTCGCGCACCACCCACTTGAAAGTCGGTACGTCGGTGGCCATCCTGCCCGGTCGCCATCCGGTACTGGTCGCCGAACAGCTGGCCTCGCTGGCCGCGCTCGCGCCCAAACGGGTGCTTCCGGTGTTCGGGTTACAGCCGGCCGGCCCACAGGAACGCGAACTGTTTCCGGTGGCGGGACGGCGCGGAGACGTGTTCGATGAATCCCTGCGGCTGCTGCGCGCGGTACTCCGTGCGGACGGAGTGGATTTCGACGGCGATTTCTTCACCGTGCGCGGCGCCCGGGTGGGCAATCGCCCGACCCGGCCGCTCGACATCTGGCTGGGTGGACGGGCACCTGCCGCGTTCCGGCGCATCGGCCGATACGGCGACGGCTGGCTCGGCAGTTTCCTGAGCCCGGCCGAGGCCGCCGCCGGGGTGGCGGCGATCCGAGCCGAGGCGGCGGCCGCCGGACGCGAGATCGAAGCCGATCACTTCGGTATCACGCTGCTGCTCGCGCAGCACGGAATCCCGGCCGAATTGTCGGCCGGGATCACGCGTCAGCGCCCGGGCACCGATCCGGCCGGACTGGTCGCGGCCAGTTGGCCGGAACTGCACAGGCTGATCGACGGCTATCTCGAAGCCGGCCTCAGCAAGTTCGTGGTGGTGCCGGCCGCTGGGAAACCACTGGACGGGTTCCTGGACCGTTTCGTCACCGAACTGCTGCCGCGGCAGAACTGACCGTTCGCGTCCGGCGGTCAGGCGACCGCGAGCAGTGCCGCGGCCCCGGCCATTTCCACCCAGAAGTAGAACCAGATCGGATAGAACGCGACGCGGCCGTCCAGCAGCCGTGAGATCACCCGCCCCGCGGCCATCCCCGCCAGCGCGATCGCGATCGCGATCACGACACCGCGCCCGAGCTCACCGGTGTCGAGGGCGGCCCAGACCAGGGCCCCCGCCAGCGCCAGCCCGAA
>JABFXT010000111.1 GCA_013361595.1 Nocardia sp.
ACTCGACGACTACCCGATCCCCGCACCGCACTGACCCACCCGATACGAAGGAGACACCATCATGCACGCGAGCACATTCCTGTGGTTCGACGGCCGTGCCGAGGAAGCCGCCGAACACTACACCCGGATCGTCCCCGGGTCGACGATCCTCGACCGGCGGCGGGACGCCGACGGCCGGGTCGCCACCGTCGTCTTCGACCTGGCCGGGCAGCGCTTCATCGCCCACAACGGCGGACCGCTGTTCACGTTCAGTGGCGCGATATCGCTGTATCTCGAATGTGACACCCAGGCGGACGTCGATACCGCGTGGGCCGCGCTCACCGAGGGCGGGAAGGAGGGGCCGGGTGGCTCGCTCACCGACCGTTTCGGCGTGACCTGGCAGGTCGTCCCGAAGGCGATGGCCGAACTCCTGGCGGCCGCCGATCGCGACGGTGCCGAACGGATCCTCGGCGCCGTGCACGCGATGACACGGATCGATATCCAGGGCCTGATCGACGCGCGCGACCGATGACGGGCCGCTACCACACCGCCGGAACGCCGCCGCGCACGCGCGCGGCCGGCACCGCACCCGGCGACGATCCGCCGGAACGGGGACGCCTGCGCGCCGCGTGGACGCTCGTGCTGCTGACGACCCTGTGCGCGGAACTGACCTTCACCGCGGTCGCGGTTCCGTTCACCTGGCTGCTGCTGCCGCTGCTGATGGTGATGTACGGCGCCGGTGTCCTTCTCGTCCGCGAAGCCGCCGTCCGGGCCGGTGCCGGGTGGCCGAGCCTGGTCCTGCTCGCACTGGTCTATCAGCTGGCCGAGGACGGGCTCGGGTTGCAGGCCCTGACCAGCCCCCGCCTCTACGGAGCCGCCGATTGGGGGTGGCGCGCCCTCGGCGTGAACTGGACCTACTGGGAATCCCAGATCGGGGTGCACGTGGTGTTCAGTGTGCTGATCCCGGTCGCGCTCACCGATCTGCTCTTCCCGGCGGCCCGGCGGCGTCCGTATCTACGGGCTCGCGGACTCGCCGGCACCGGTGTGCTCGCGGTGGCGGGGGTGCTCGGACTGCGGTTCGTCATCTCGGGCACCGAAGATCCCGGCTATCGGATCCCGTGGGGTTGGACCGCGGCGTTCCTCGTCGTCATGGTCGCGCTGGCCTGGGTGGCCCTCGACGTGCTGCCGGGCCGCCGGGTTCCCGCCCCGGCGCCCGCGCGGTCGGCACCGAGGCCCGTATCGGCCGGTATCGCCGCGGCCGCGGCCACGGTCGCGTTCCTGGCCCTGCTGCTACCGCCGGGATTGGGCCCCGACCCGGCCCTCGGCGAGAGCATCCCGCTGGTCGTGCCGTTCGTTCTGGCCGGCGTCCTGGGGCTGGGAGCCGGCGCGACGATCTTGCGGTGGCGCGGTGCACCGGATTGGAGCGACCGGCATCTGCTGTGGACCGTCGGCGGGATCCTGACCGGTCATACCGCCTTCATGATGCCCGCTGCACCGGTGGCGGCGCTCACCGGAGCGATCACCGTCGCGCTGGAGGTGGCCCTGCTCACCGTGGCGGCGCGCCGGATCGGCCGGACGGGTCAGCGGCCGATACATTCCGGCCGGTCCGGACGGTCGAACGGGTAGCGGGACCGGAACTCCTCGGCGGCCGCGGCCATCGTGACGAACTCGACGCCCTCGGCGGCCGCCCAGCGATCCAGCAGGCGTTCGAGCGCGAGCAGTACCTGCGGCCGCCCGGAGACATCCGGATGCAGGGTCACCGGTATCACCGCATAGTCCAGTTCCCGGTACACCCAGTCGAACTGGTCGTTCCACATCTGTTCGATATCGCGCGGATTGACGAATCCGTGCGAGTTGGGATGCGCCTTGATGAACATCATCGGTGGCAGATCGTCGACATACCAGTTACCGCAGAACTCGACCAGGTCGATCTCCCGGCCGTGCACCAGCGGTTTCATCCATTGCGCGGCCGGACCGGAGGTGTCGACGGGCGTCCAGCTGTCGCCGACCCGGGCATAGAACGGGACGAAATCGTTGTAGTTCTGGGAATGCCCGTACGAGAATCCGTAGTCGGCGAGGATCGATGCCGTATGCGCACTCATCTCCCACCACGGCGCGACATAGCCCCGCGGCGGGCGGCCGCACAGTTCCTCGATCAGTTCCACGCATTTCGCCATGACATCGCGTTCCTGCTCGATGGTGAGCGAGCGAGGGTTCTCGTGGCTGTACCCGTGGGCGCCGATCTCGTGTCCCGCCTCGACACACATCCGCGCCTGGGCGGGAAAGGTTTCGAGGGAATGCCCGGGCCAGAACCAGGTACACCGGATCTCGCGCCGTTCGAGCAACCGCAGCAATCGCGGTACCCCGACCTCACCGGCGAACACCCCGCGCTGCATATCGTTGGGCGAATCCTGGCCGCCGTAGGAACCGAGCCAACCCGCGCAGGAGTCGACGTCGATTCCGAGCGCCACCTGGATCTTCTTCTTCGTCATGCACCACGTCCTCTGCTGGTCGGCGGGCGAGCACAACACAACGCGGGCCGCGGCGATCGTGGGTCACGGCCCGCGGCGGGGTACGACGGCCGGACCGGATGCCGCCACCACCCTTCCGGGAGGCCGCGTGCTCAGCGCACGGAGTCCGCGGTGCGGATCTGTTCGACCAGGATGTCGGCATGTCCGGCGTGCCGGGCGAGTTCCTCGATCATATGCGCGTAGATCCAGGCGAAACTGACGGCACCACGCCGGTAGTGGACGAAGATATCGTCGTCGGCGGCGGTGCGCGCGATGGCGCGGGACCGGTCGGCGGCGGCTTCGTACTCGGCGATCACCTGCGCCAGGGTCTGTCCGGGCGGGACCGTCCAACCGGCGTCGTCGCCGCGGGCGTAGCCGTCGCAGGCGGACTCCGCGAGCCCACCGACCGTGCGTTGGAACCAGACGCGTTCGGCGGCGGCACAGTGTTTGATCAGTCCGATGGGGGTGGTCAGCGAAGGGACCAGCCGACGGCGGCTCTGCTCGTCGGTGAGCGGTCGCACAGCGCCGATCAGGGCCGCCCGGTTGGATTCGAGGACCGCGTCCCACTCCCTGCGTATCACCCGATCAGGTTAGGCGGCGCGCGATTGCGCCGGTCGCGGAGCCCGGATCCGGCCGGTGGAGCAGTCGACGCACCACGGCCGGGCGGCCACCGGGCGCGCTGAGCCCGCGCCGCTATTCGGCCACCGCTGTGCGCTCCCGATCCCCCACCGGCGCGAACCTGTCCAGCACGAAGCGCCGGAACGCGCCGGACGCCTTGGTGATCCGCGGTTCGGTCAGCCAGGTCAGCACGAGCTCCCGCTCCGCCAGCGCTCCGGCTATCGGGATCTCGCGGCATCCCCGGCCCACCGCCACCTTCTGGTCGGAATGCGGAAGTATCGCGACGCCCAGACCGGCGGCCACGACCCCGCGGGCGGTCGTCGTGTCCTGGACCTGGAACCGTGCCCTGGGGGTGAACCCGGCCTGCCGGCACAGGGTGTCGCTCAGTGAGCGCAGACCCACACCGGGTGTGAAGACGATGAAATCCTCGTTCTGCACCTCCGACAGGTCCACCGAACTCCTACTCGCCGCCCAGTGCCCGGCGGGCACGGTGAGCAGGAGTTCCTGCGCCTGGATCGTTTTGGAGATGTACATCGATTCCGCGGGCGCGGGCGAGACGAAGGCGAGATCGACTTCCCGCCGGCCCAGTGAGCGCAGGCAGTTCTCCCGGTTGTCCTGCATGAGAACGAAATCGACACCGGGGTGATCGGCGCGGAACTCGGCGATGAGTTCGGGAACGAATCGGGCACCGAGGGTGTGCAGGAACGACAGGGTCACCGTGCCGCGTGATCTGGTGCCCTCCTCGTGGGCTTCCAGAATGCCGTGCTGCAACTCTTCCAGGCTGCGCCTGGCGAAGGGTAGCAGCCGCAGGCCGGCGGGTGTGAGAACGATATTGCGGCCTTCGCGGCGGACCAGATCCAGGCCCAGTTCGCGCTGGAGCCGGGCCAGCATGCGGCTGGCGGTCGGCTGGCCGATCCGTACCCGGTCCGCCGCACCGGTCAAGGTCGACCAGTCCGCGAGCCCGACGAAGACGGCCAGTTCGGGCATCAGCGACCGCACCCCGTGGTCGAGGAGCTCGTCGAGGTCCGCAGCGTCACCCGGTTTCATGCGAAAAAGCATATCCAACCCTTCGATCATGCAATTGTGCAGTGATCGCGCCGCGGTCTACCTTGACCGCCGTGAGCACATCGACCCGCACGCTCGAACCACCACGCGGCGGCGCTGTCGTCGATACGCTGCTCCGCCGGGGCGAGCCGCGTTATCGGATGCTGCTGCTGGCCCTGTTCGCGGCCGGTGTCGTCACCTTCGCCCAGCTGTACGCGCCACAGAGTGTGCTGCCCCTCATCGAAGCCGAACCCGGCTGGGATCTGTCGGCCGCACAGGCGTCGCTCACGATCTCCGCCGCCACTTTCGGTCTCGCCGCCTCCGTACTGGCGTGGGCGGTACTCGCCAAGCGGTTCGGGGCGTTCCCGGTGATCTGCTCGTCGTTGATCATCACCACGGTCATGAGCTTCGCCGCCGCGGCGGCACCCGATTTCGGGATCCTGCTGGCGATCCGCGTCCTCCAGGGCATCGGCGCGGCCGGTATGGCGGCGCTGGCGGTGGCCTATATCGTCGAACGGGTCAGCCCGCACGACGTCCCGGTCGTCGCGGGAATCTACGTGTCCGGCACCACGATCGGCGGCCTCGCCGGGCGGGTGGCCGGAGCGACGCTCGCGGAGATCGCGGACTGGCGTGGCGCGCTGCTGGGCGTGGCGCTGATATCGCTGCTCTTCGCGGGCCTGTTCGTCGTCGCGGGCTGGAAGTCCCGGCCACGACCCGACCTGCCCGGCGCATCCGCCCCCGCGACCGATCGGGCGGCGGTGACCAGCACGGCCGGGGATCTCGGCGCCTGTCTGACGCACCGACCCGTATTGGGGCTCTACCTGCTGATCTTCGTTCTCATGGGCAGCCTGGTCGCGCTGTACAACTACTTCGGCTTCCACCTCGCGGACCCGCCCTACGGTCTGTCCGCCGCCGGCGTGGGCCTGTTCTATTTCGCCTATCTCGGTGGGACCGTGGGCGCCCGGGTGGCCGGATCGGCGGCCGGACGTTTCGGACGCGGCACCACCCTCGCCGTGGCCGTCGCGCTCATGCTCGCGGGTGCCGCGCTGACCATGCTGCGCGAGCTCGGCGCACTGGCCGCGGGACTCCTCCTCTTCACCACCGCCTTCTTCGCCGTGCACGCGGTGGCATCCGGCTGGGTCGGGCAGCTCGCCACGCCGCCACGCCGCGCCACCGCCTCCGCGCTGTACTCGCTCTTCTACTACGCGGGCTCGGCCGTTCTCGGCTGGCTGTTCGGCATCCCCTACGAGCATTACGGCTGGACGGTCTTCGTCCTCGCCGTACTGGGCGGCTGCGCGGCAGCGGCCTGCCTCTCCTGGGTCCTCCTGCGACCGGGCGGACCGGCCGGTTCCATCCGGTCCGCCTCGGCGTCGATTGTGCACGGGCACAACGAACCGTCCGAAGTCGCGGCGGGCGCCCATCGCCAGGGTGGTTCGCCCGCTCCGATACTGGGTTTCCCCGATCGGACCGTTTCCCGCAATCCGCACCCCGGAGGTATCCCGTGACCACGACCACTCGCGAACTCTTCGAGCGCTACCACGCCTGCTGGGCCGATCGTGACCCGGACCGGATCGTCGAACTGCACTCTTCCGATTCGATATTCCATCTGCATTCGGGACAGGAGCCCGCACGCGGCCGGGACGCCATCCGGGCAGCCGCGGCGAGCACCTTCGCCCTGGTTCCGGATCTGGTCTTCGACCTCGTCTCGTTACGGTTCGGGGCGGACTTCTGGGTGGTGCAGTGGCAACTGACCGGAACCTCCGCCAGCGGAAAACCCGTCAGCGTGGACCTCGCGGATTATGTCCTGGTCGAGGACGGTGAGGTCGTGGAGAAGCATTCCTATGTCGACGGCGTGGCCATGCAGGCGGCGCTGGGCTGACTCCCGACGATTCGACCGCCACCGCCCCGGCGTTCTCCCGGACGGACTCGCGATGGCGGGTGCCGGGGTGGCACAGCCGTCCCCGCCCCGGCACCCGGGCCGACGCCGGCGGGGACCGGTGACCGCACGATCTCGTGACATATGGAAAACCCTGCGCTGTTCGTGGAGAAACGGTTGCCTACGGGCGGACAGCCCATGAACCCGTCGGGAGAACGAGGCGAATTGCGCAGATCGGAATCGGGTTATCGCCGCGGAAAAGCGCAGGCGAACGGGTGCCACCACCGAATGACCGGATCTGTTCCGGCCGATCGCCCGGACGAACGAATCGGACGAACAGTTTCCGGCCCGGCGGTCCGCCGGTCCGTAGCATCGTGACATGAGTACTTATGTGACGACGAACCCGACCACAGGTACTACTGAGCACGAATTCCCGGGGCTGCCCGACGATCAGATTTCCGAGCTCGCCGAACAGGCCGCCGAAGGATTCGAAGCGTGGCGGCTCACCTCGGTGGCCGAACGCGCCGCCGCGCTGGCGCGCACCGCGGATCTGTACGAGGAACGGTCGGCCGAACTCGCCGCCGCCATCACCCGGGAAATGGGTAAACCCGCCGCGGAGGCAGCCGGGGAGGTGCAGCTCGCCGCGGATATCTACCGCTGGTATGCCGAACACGGACCCGATCTGCTGAAAACCGAACGGCTCGACCCCCAGGGCGCCGACGAATCGGTCGTCCAGAAATTACCGATAGGACCGCTCATCGGGGTGATGCCGTGGAACTATCCCTATTACCAGGTGGCTCGTTTCGCCGCGCCGAACCTGTTGCTGGGAAATACCATAATTCTCAAACACGCCTCCATCTGCGCCGCCTCGTCGAAACTCATGGCGGACGTGTTCCATGAGGCATCGGTCCCCGAGAACGCCTATATCAACGTCTACGCGAGCTCCGGGCAGATCGCCGAACTCCTCGCGCGTCCGGAGATCCGTGGCGTCTCGCTGACCGGAAGTGAGCGGGCCGGTGCCGCGGTCGCGGAGGAAGCCGCGAAGAACCTGAAGAAGTCGGTGCTGGAACTCGGCGGTTCCGATCCGTTCATCCTGCTCGATACCGACGATATGGCGGAAACGGTCCGGACCGCCGCGCGGGCGCGGTTGTCCAATGCCGGGCAGGCGTGCAATTCCCCCAAACGTTTCATCGTCCTCGATGAGCTCTACGACGATTTCGTCGAGGGGCTGGTGGGTGAGTTCGACAATGCGGTGGTCGGTGACCCCGCGGACCCCGGAACCCAGGTGGGGCCGCTGTCGTCGGTTTCCGCCCGCGACACCGTCGCCGAGCAGATCCGCACCGCCGTATCCCAGGGCGCGACCCTGCACACCGGTGGCTCACCGCTGGACGGTGACGGCGCGTTCCTTCGGCCCGCCGTCCTGACCGGGATCACCCCGGAGATGGACGCGTACTCCGAAGAGATCTTCGGCCCGGCCGCGATGGTCTACAAGGTCTCCTCGGTCGAGGAAGCGGTGCGGCTCGCCAACGATGTCGACTTCGGCCTGAGTGGGTCGGTGTGGAGCACCAATACCGAACGGGCCGCGGAAGTCGCCGACCGCCTCGACGTCGGAATGGCCTATATCAACGAGCACGGGACCACGCTCCCCGGCCTGCCGTTCGGCGGCGTCAACCGGTCCGGTTACGGCCGTGAGCTCGGACGCTGGGGGCTGGGCGAGTTCGTCAACACCAAGCTCCGGCGGACCTCCGCGCATTAGCCCCCACGCCGGCCGCCGGAGTCGCGGTGCGGACGGGGTCCGCGCCGCCCCGGCCGGTCGGTCCCCGGCGCGACGAACCCACGGTTGCGGCTTCCGTGACGAGGCTCCGGCCATCGCGGGTTGCGGACGAATACCCACCACACCGCCGCGGGTCCGGGCGACAGCTAGGTGTCCCGATCCGATTCGACGCCCGGGGCGGAGTCGCCGGTGAAAGCGCCGTGCCGGCCGGCGCCGGCGACGAATCGTCCGGCACCCGGCGCCGCCTCGTGTTCGAGCGCCCGCAGAC
>JABFXT010000362.1 GCA_013361595.1 Nocardia sp.
TCGCTCAAGGAACTGAAACCGTCTTTCCGGCAGCGGTTCGTGACTCTGACGATGGACTATCTCGACGCCGACCGCGAAGCCGCCGTGGTGGTCGCCGAGACCGGGGTCGACCCGGCGGTCGCCCGCCGGCTGGTCGGTTGCGCGCGCGTCATCCGCGAAGCCGACGAGGTATTCCATTTCGAACCGCCCTCCACCCGGGTCCTGGTGACCACCGCGCATCTCGTCGCCGCCGGAGCGGGCGAACGCGAGGCCGCCGAAGCATGCATCCTGGCGCCGCTGAGCAGTAACGGCGCGATCAACGAAGGTCTGCGCGAGATCGCGGCGGCCGCACTGGCCGCCGCGGACACCGCTTCCGCGCAGTAGGTCTAGAAGGAGGACCAACCCGTGAACGAACAGGATCGCCGGCGCCGCCGCGCGCTGATCGCCGTCCAGATCTTCGCCTACGGATTCCTACTGGCGATGTTCCTCATCCAGTTGCACATGTACTCGGTCCGGGATTGGTAGGAACCGCCGTGAAACTCTCCGCTGTCTCGTTGCCGTGGCGCTCCGGCGCCCCGAAGACCGGCGACGCCTACGACGCCCATCACGACGAATCGCGCCGCTCCCAGCGGCGGGCCGACTGGTGGCTCACCGCCGGAACCCTGCTGATGGGGACGCTGGTCCTCGGTATCGTCGGCCTGCCGATCTTCCTGCGCGGTGTCTGGTTACAACGCAAGGCGCAGGAATCCGGGCTCTCGGTCCGGCCGATCATCGTCACTCTGATCGGCTACCTGGTGATCCTCGACGCCGCGCTCAACAGTCTGGGCTGGGCACTGGACCTGATCGCCAACCACACCCTGATCAACCGGGTGATCCTCACCGCGTGGGGCAATTTCTTCGATGCCGGTTACTTCTGGCACTACAACGAACTGTGGATCGGCGGGGCCGGCGCACCCGGTGAGAAGGGCTGGGAAGTGGCCCTCATGCTCACCGTGTTCCCGATGCGGATCGCCGCGGCGATCGCGTTCCTGCAGATGAAACGCTGGGGCCATCAGTGGATGATCGTCACCTGCTGGTTCGGGCTGGTGATCTGGATCGGTTACACGTTCAACATGACCATGTACGCCGATGTGCGCTACGACGGGGTCGTGCTGCCGGTGATCGGCTGGTGGCTCTACGACATCTTCTACATCACACCGTTCCTGGCGATTCCCTATCTGCACACCGTCAACCGCGAGATCTTCTCGGACTGACCGTGGCGGCATTCGAACAACTCTTCCGAAGGACCCCGCATGAGCAAGAACCCGACCCCCGCAGGAGATCCGGAGACCGACGAACTGCCGCTGGGCACCACCGCGCCGTACGCGCGGATGCACCGCTGGTTGCGCCGGGGTATTTTCGTCTGCTTGTTCGCGCTGGTGATCGAGGGCGCGTTCACGGTACCGGCACTGGCGCTCTGGTACGGCTGGCCGACCCTGTCGTTCACCGAGATCTGCAGTGAACTGATGAAGGTCAGGTATTCCGACGACACGCTCGAATGCGAGCATCCGTATCCGCTTTCGGGTCCACCCTTCGGCGGCCCGCCCGAGGCCGCCGGTCAGCGGACGGCACAGGACGAATGGAGTATCCAGCCGAAGCCCGGGTGGGACCGGATCGGTTTCCGGGAACTGGTCCGGATCCACGACGACCGGGTGGCCCGGCAGTCCCCCCAGGCGCCACCGCCCCGGTGACGCTCCCCCACCGCATCGGATGCCGGCGCCTCGCGTGTCGGCACCCGGTGGGCGGGAGACGGCCGCTGCTGTCCGGTAGCGGCTTCCGGAATCGGTGAGCGGAACGTAATCCACTCGTGCCGCCGCGTCATCCATCCGAAACGTGCACCTCGTAGCTTTTGGATACGAGCTTGGATCCGAACTCGGATACAAGCCGGAGGGCTTCACATGAGGAGAACGTATGGTTCCGCCTACCGCACCCGGTATCCATATCGCCGGTCTCAGCAAGAAATTCAAGGCGGGACGACGCGAGATCACCGCACTCGACGGCGTCGATATCCGGTCCGGTGCGGGCGAGTTCGTCACCTTGCTCGGACCTTCGGGATGCGGGAAGAGCACGGTGCTGCGCATTCTGGCCGGGCTGGAACCGCAGACCGCGGGCGAGGTCCTGGTCCACGGCGAGACACCCCGGGAGATGCGCCGACACGATCACCTGGGAATCGCGTTCCAGGAGGCGGCGCTCCTGCCGTGGCGCACGGTGCGCACCAATATCCGGCTGCCGCTGGAAGTTTCCGGTAAGCGAGTCGGTGACAACGCGATCCAGGAACTGATC
>JABFXT010000504.1 GCA_013361595.1 Nocardia sp.
GTCGGGATGCTGATCGCTGCGCGGGTACGGCCGGTCTCGGCCGCGAGAATCCAGGCGACGATTCGGTCGCGGTATAGATCCCGCAGCAGTGGCGGGTCCGGGACGATCGCCGGCCGCGGCGCGACCGGGGCCAGCCGGGCCAGGGCGGCGGTGGCGACCCGATAGGCGAATTCGGTGCCGCGCACGATCATCGCGGCGGCGCAGGCGACGAGGAGATGGGCCGCGAGCATGGCCGGGGTCAGTTGCAGATCACCGTGATGCAGATGACCGGACCCCCAGCCGAGGCCGAGATGGCCGAGCAGCTGCCCGGCCAGCAGCGCCGTGGTGAGTCCGGCGGTACCGGTGCGCAGTGGGGGCAGTCCGGTGACGAGGGCGCCGACCGCCGCCGAAGCGAGAGCCAGCAGCACGACGGCTGTGCCATCGGGTGGGGCTGTCCCGGCCGCCCATCCGTGGGCCGCGACCGAGACGGTTCCCGAGATCAGGCCGGCCGCCGCACCGCGGACGCGAGCGGCGCCCCGATGATCCACCGGTCGGGTGGAGCCGAACCTGATACGCACCGGGGGATGATATCCGACGGCGCTGTCTCAGCTTCCGGTATCCAGCTCCGTCAGCGGCTTCCGCAGCAGTTTTCCGGTGGCGTTGCGTGGCAGCTCGTCCAGGAAGACCACTTCGCGCGGGACTTTGTAGCGCGCCAGATTGGCCTTCACGTAGTCCTTGATCTCCTGGGCGTCGCGTTTCGAATCGGGGCCCGGGACCACTACCGCGCGCAGCCGCTTCCCGAACTCCCGATCTTCGACACCCACCACGGCCGCTTCCAGCACGTCCGGCCGTTCGGCGATCAGGTGCTCGACCTCCTGCGGGAAGACGTTCTCGCCGCCGGAGACGATCATGTCGTCGTCGCGGCCGTCGATGAACAGCAGACCGTCGGAGTCCAGATGCCCGACATCGCCGCTGGACATCATGCCGTCCACGGTCTCCTTGGTGCGACCGTCGGTGTATGCCTTGAACGCGTGCGGGTTGTCGATGAAGATCGTGCCGGTGACATTCGGTTCGGTGATCCGCTCGCGGTTCTCGTCGTAGAGCGCGATCCGCACGCCCACCGGCGCCCGGCCCGCGGTGGTCGGCGATTTCCGCAGTTCCTGCGGTGTCGCCACCGTGATCACCGCGCATTCGGTGGAGCCGTACAGGTTGTAGAGCACGTCGCCGAAGTGTTCGCCCGTTCGCACCACTACATCGGGCTGGATGGCCGAGCCCGCGGCGAAGATCACCCGCAGCGACGAGACGTCGTGGCGGCCGAGTACTTCCGCGGGCTGGTCCAGGATGCGCTGGAGCATGGTGGGGACCACCACCAGCGAGTCCGCCCGGTAGCGGGCGATATTGGCCAGTGTCAGTTCGGGATCGAAACGGCGCTGCTGGAAGACCACCCGGTTGCCCAGCGCGAGTCCGAGGGAGAACTGGGACAGACCGGTGCCGTGGAAGATGGGCGCGGCCATCACCATGGTGCCGTCGGTGGGCAGCGGTACCCGGTCGATGAACTGTGCGGTGATGAACGGGCTCACCTTGTCCCGGGGGGCGCCCTTGGGGGTGCCGGTCGTGCCGCTGGTCAGGATGACCGTCCCACCCGGTTTGTCCGGGGCGGCCAGCGGGGCGGTGGACTGCCCCGCCGAGAGGGATTCCACGGTGGGAATCGCGGGGTCGGCATTGTCGGATTCGTCGACCCAGGTGAGGATTCGCGGGATCTCGGCGGGAACGGCGCTCATCAGATCGAAGAACTCGCTGTCGTGCAGCACCGCTTTGATCTTCTCGCGTTCGGCCACATCCGCGAACTGTGGTTTGGCGAATCCGGTGTTCATCAGCACCGCGCGCAGCCCGAGCTTGCCGGCGGTCAGCATGCTCAGCACCATTCCGCGGTGATCACGGGCCAGCACCGCCACCACATCGCCGGGCCGCAACCCGCGTTCGACGAGACCGCGGGCGAAGGCGTTCGAACGATCGTCGAGCTCGCGGAAGGTGAGCTCGCCCCGCTCGTCGACGATGGCGGGGGCGTCGGGGCGGGTCTGCGCGGCATGCATGACCACACCGGCGAACGGCCCGTACTTGGCGGCATTGCTCATCGACCGGAGGGCGTGGTCGAGTCGCAGCGGATCGAAGAGGCCGCGTTTGCGCATCACGTTCACGGCCGAGGCGATATCGCCGGCCTTGCGAACGGGGCCGGGCAGCGACAGTGGCATCGGTGACAACCTTCCGCGGCGTACCGCCGGATCGGCGGTCTACCTCCTCGAGCTCCAGTGCAGTGCCAACCCTAGCAACCGCGCGCCGCGCGTCCATCCGATTGTCTCGGACAGTAGGGAAACCGGGATGATTCTGTGAACATTCCCGGTTTCCCGCTCGGGAGCTGTTGTCAGACCTCGTATTCCACCAGCACCCGGCGCAGCAGTTTGCCGGTCGGGTTGCGCGGCAGATCGTCGAGGAAGACGACCTCACGCGGCACCTTGTACCGGGCGAGATTCTCCTTGACGTAGGTCTTTATCTCGGCTTCGTCCGGGGTGTGGCCGGGTTCGGGGACCACGAACGCGCGCAGTCGTTTGCCGAACTCCACATCGTCCACGCCGACCACCGCGGCGTCGAAGATATCGTCGCGTTCGAGCAGCAGGTTCTCGACCTCTTGCGGGAAGACGTTCTCACCGCCGGAGACGATCATGTCGTCGTCGCGGCCGTCCACCATGAGCAGGCCGTCCTCGGTGAAATGGCCGACATCGCCACTGGACATGTAACCGTCGATGATCTGTTTGTGCCGGCCGTCGGTGTAGCCCTCGAAGGGGGCGCCGCTGCGGACGAAGATCCGGGCCGTGACGTCTTTCGCGGTCACGGCCTTGTCGTTGTCGTCGTAGAGGCGGACATCGCAGGTGAGCGGTGGGCGACCGACGGTACCGGGTGCCTTGGCCAGATCGGCCGGCTGGGCCACCGTCGCGATGGCGACCTCGGTGGAGCCGTAGAGGTTGTAGAGCACCGGACCGAACACCTCGGTCGCCTTGACGCACAGTTCGGGCGACAGTGCCGAGCCGGCCAGGATGATGCCCTTCAGCGCGGAGGTGTCGTACTTCGCCCGGACCTCTTCGGGCAGTTCCACCATCCGGTGCAGCATGGTCGGCACGGCGACCAGCAATTCGGCCTTGTGGTCCGAGAGCATCTTCAAGGTTGCCTCGGCGTCGAACCGGCGGCGCATGACGATCTTGTTGGTCAACCCGATACTCACCAGGTAGGTGCCCAGCCCGGTGCTGTGGAAGATCGGCGAGACGATGACGACGGTACTGCGCTTCGGAAACGGCATCCGGTCCAGGAACTGCGCGGTGGCCAGCGGGCTCGCCTTCTCGCGCGGGGCGCCCTTCGGCAGGCCGGTGGTGCCGCTGGTCAGGATGATGAAACCACCGGGTTTGGCCGGGGTCGGCAGGGTGTCGGTGCCGTTCTCGGCGATGAGATCGTCGAGTGTCTTCGCGCCTTCCGGGATCTCGGTGCCGTCCTCGACCCAGGTGAGGAAGCGGGGCATATCCGCGGGCAGGGCATCGAGCAGGCCGAGGAATTCGCTGTCGTGCAGGACGGCTTTGACCTGCTCCCGTTCACATACCTCGGCGAACTGCGGTTTGGCGAAACCGGTGTTCATCAGCGCGATCTTGACGCCCAGTTTTCCGGCCGCCGCCATGGCGAGGATGAGACCGCGGTGGTCGCGGGCGAGGATGCCGATGACGGTGCCCTCGGTGATGCCCGCCCCGCGCAGCCCGTGGGCGATCTTGGTGGACTGTTCGTCCAGCTCCCGATAGGTCAGCTCACCGCGTTCGTCGGCCAGACCGGGGGCGTCCGGCGCGATCCGCGCGGAATGCATGATCAGGGTGGCCTGCGGGATGTAGGTCTTGGAATCCTTCAGCGTCCGCAGTGTTTCCCCCGGATTCCTCAGATCGATGAATCCGCTGGACTGCAGTAGCCCGTATGCCTTGACGACTTCCAGCGTGTGCGCCAGGTTCACCTTCGAACACCTCCACAGATCCTCGCGTCGGCACTCGACCTAGCGATTCCGAACGGCATATCGGTGGTCACCGTAGCAGTGAAAGTGTATTCGCTAACAACGTACGCACCGGACAAAAAAGACATCTCCGATGGGCCGTGAAACTGGTCGGCCCGGGGTTGTGTCGACTATTCGACACGAACTCCCGGGCCCGGCCTGCGACTATCCGCTCAGTTGTAGATCGAGCCCATCGACGGGAACGTGATGTCGCCGCGCACGTACTGGAATCCGTCCGGGTGCTCCGCGCTCACCGGCACCGGCCACCGGTGCCACAGGTTGCCGTACACCGCGGCGACGATCATGCCCGGCCCCGGATCGATCGGGCGGGTGCGGATGGTGGTGTCGGCGATGATGTCCCTGTGTTCGGTCAGCTGCTCGATACCGCTGCGGCCGTTGTTGAGGTTGAGCCATGCCACGTCCAGCCGGGCGCCGGTCTGGTCGGGGGCGATAGTGCCCGGACCGCCGAAGAAGGCGAACCGGAAACCGTCGATGCTCAGCGACAGGCCCGAACCGTACATGCCCGGACCGCCGCCGCGGCCCACGGTGGATTCGGCCGGGATCTGGAACGGCTGCGCGGGTAGCGCGGCCTCGCGGGATGCCGCGGCGACCCGCGCGTCGCCGAGCAGCCGGGACACCGCCTGCTCGGCGACCGGATCGCCGCTCACCGCGGTGTGTAGTGCCTGCGTTGCCGACGCCCAATCGACCCGGGCGGGGTCGGCGACGGCGTGTCCGGTGAACAGGACGGTGGCCGCGGCGGTGACGACCGCGGTGGTGACGAGTCGGCGGGCAAGAGCCGTTATGCGCATAACCAGTCTCCTTGCAGATGCGAGGTCCGGGGTACCGCTCGGTGACTCGGTGCGGGTGCAGCTGGTGTAGCGAGGTGGAACTCGTCGCGCTGTGTCGGCGCCGGGCGAACAGCGGGTCCGGCGCCGATACGGGACGGTCCGATCGAACAAACACTCTCACTCGGTACCGGCGGTGTCCAGAACCGCCACCCGGCCGGTCGGTCGCGGTTTCGTATCCGGGTCGCGGGATCAGTCGCCGGTGACCGCTCGCTCGAGCAGGTGTTGCAGGGTGCGCTGTTCCTGCTGGGTGAGGAGTCGCAAAGGGGAGTCGTCGGTGAGCAGGTCGAGCAATCGTTCGCGCAGATCGCTGCCCGCGGTGGTGAGTACGAGCTGTTTCGCCCGCCGGTCCGTCGGATGGGCGCGACGTTCGACATAACCGCTCGCCTCCAGCCGGTCGACGACGAACGTCGCGTTCGAAGGTTCGCAACTCATCCGCTCGGCCAGTTCGCGCATGGTCATCGGGCCGGTCAGTTCGCGGAGGGCGACCGCCTGGGGGGCGCTGAGGCCCAGCGGGGTGGCGCGCAGGCGAACGTGGTTCTCGATGCGGTGGTTGAGGGCGTTGACCAGTCCGCACAGTTCTCGTTCCGCTGCGGCGAGACCTTCCGCGGGCGTCCCCCGTCGATCGCTCATATGTCCGAGGTTAGCCGGATCCATACAACTTTAATAGTTGCAACTTGAATCATTTCAACTTTAATCTTATGGTCGATCGACACCACGTACGAGCCAGGAGTTCCACCATGACCACTACTCTCCGACCGGCGGCCGAACCCATCGATCCGATCGCCGCCGACGGTCGACGCCTGCGCCGGCCATCCCGATTCCGGTCGATCCGGCTCGGTGAGTTGACGGTGACCTATGTGCCCGACGGGGCGGTCGAACTCGTGCCGCGCGGCTGGCTGCCCGACGCCACCGCCGACCAGTGGACAGCGCACGCGGATCATCTCGACGAGAACGGAAATCTGGTGGCCGGGATCGGCGGGCTGCTGGTCGAATACGGAGACCGCGCCCTGCTGATCGATTCCGGAGTCGGGCCGGTGACTGTGCCCCGCGACCCGGACAACCCACTGATCGGCGCGATCTCCGGGGGCGCCCTGCTGGAGAATCTCGCCCGCGCCGGTCGTGATCCCGGACGAATCGAGGCGGTGGCCTTCACCCATCTGCACGGCGACCATATCGGCTGGGCCGCGCACCGGGGTGCCGGCGGCGAGCCGGTGTTCACGGCCGCCGACTATCTCGTCGCCGAACCGGAATGGGCGCAACGGCATCCGTCGGCCGAGCACGCCGTCACCGCGGAGATGCTCGAGGTGATGGGCCGCAAGGTCCGGCCGATCGGCGACGGCGAAGAGATCTTCCCCGGCGTCGTCGCATCGACCGCGGCGGGCCATACCGCCGGGCATACGGCCTACTCGATCACCTCGCAGGGCCGGCGGCTGCTCGCGTTCGGGGACGCTCTGCACTCACCGCTGCAGGTCCGGTATCCGCACTGGTCGTCGGGCGTCGACCATGACCGCGATGAGTCGGCGCGGGCACGCGGTGCTCTCGTGGACGAGCTCGCGCGAACAGGAGATATCGGCTTCGGAAACCATTTCGCCGATGTCGTCTTCGGCACGGTAGCCCGGGACGACGCCGGCCGCACCTCCTGGGTGCCGCTGCCCTGACATCGCCGCAGTGCGCCGGTGCCGGGATGCGCGTTCGCCAGGTTGTGGCGAACCCCGCCCACGGCCGGCGACGCCGCGACAGGCGCACTCGAGCGGTGACAGAGGTCGAGGGTTCAGGGCGCTATCTGCCGTCCGGACAGACGAAACCGGTGTGATCCCCCCAGCGGACCACACCGGTTTCTCACGCCCGACCTGCTTATTTGAGTTCGGCGCTGGTCTTGCCCAGGACCCGGCGGGCCACGATGAGCTGCTGGATCTGCTGGGTGCCCTCGAAGATGTCGAGGATCTTGGAGTCGCGACCCCACTTCTCCAGGAGCAGCCGCTGCGAGTATCCGACGGCACCGGCGAGTTCGACGGATTTGAGGGTCACATCGGTGCCGGTGCGGCCCGCCTTCGCCTTGGACATGGATGCCTCGAGCGAATTCGGCTTCTTGTTGTCGGCCATCCAGGCGGCCCGCAGTGCCAGCAGATACGCGGATTCGTAGTCGGCCTCCATCCGCAGGAATTCGGCCGCCGCCGCGTGCTGGTTGTTGGCCGGGGTGTCGTAGGAGATTTCGATACCCGCGTCGGTGAGGATGGCGCGCAGTTCCTCGAGTGCGGCGCGGGTGACACCGATGGCCATGGCCGCGACCATGGGGCGGGTGTTGTCGAAGGTCTGCATGACCCCGGCGAAACCCTTCTCCACGTTCACTTCCGGGCTACCGAGGATATTGTCCTTCGGGATCCGGCAGTCCTGCAGCAGCAGTACCGCGGTATCGGAGGCCTTGATGCCGAGCTTGTGCTCGAGCCGGGCCACCGAGAGGCCGGGGGCGTCGCGCGGGACGACGAACGATTTGATGGCGGCGCGGCCGAGGCTGCGGTCCACCGAGGCCCACACCACGATATGAGTGGAGCGCTGACCTGCGGTGACGAAGATCCTCTCGCCGTTGAGCACCCATTCATCACCGTCGAGAACGGCGGTGGTGGTGACCGCGGCCGAATCGGATCCGAAGCTGGGTTCGGTGATGGCCATCGAGGCCCACACCTTGCCGAACCGTTCCAGCTGCTCGTCGGTGGCCACCGCCGCGATCGCGGCGTTGCCGAGACCCTGATAGGGGATGGACAGCATCAGTCCGACATCGCCCCAGGACGTCTCCAGGGCGTTGAGCAGCGCGGACATATTGCCGCCGTTGGCGTTGAGGAGCACCGCCGTACTGGGCGCCTCTTCGTCGGAGCGGCCACCGCTGGCGCCGCTGATCTTCTGTGTACCCGAATCGCTGAGCCCGTCGACCATGGCGGCCATGGTGTCGAGCTCCACCGGGTACTCGTGCTCACCGAGATCGTATTTGCGCGAGATCGGGCGGAAGATCTGCGAGGCCACCTGATGCGCCTGATTGGCGCTGGCCCGCAGCTTCTTGGGAAGTTCGAGATTGATCATGAGATCTCCTGGCGATGAACCGGAAAGTTTGTTCGAGGGTGAGCTGTCCGCCCGGGTTCGGGGCTCGGCCGGATCTC
>JABFXT010000575.1 GCA_013361595.1 Nocardia sp.
CGGCCGGCGAGTGCACATGGGCGGCATCCCCGGCCAGCAGGCTCCGGCCGTCGCGGAAGCGGTCGGCGACGCGGTGGTGCACGCGGGACCGCGAGCCCCACACCACTTCCTCGACGACCGCGGGCTGTGCCTGCGGGCCGCGTTCGTCGAGGAGCCGCTGGATGAACGCGATATCGGGTTCGTGTGGTGCTTCGTCCACCGTGGCCACGATCCGGTACATGCCGTCGGGCAGCGGCGCCACGACGACCAGGCCCGCCGGCGAGAAGTACAGGATCACTTCGTCCTTCGGTACTCCGCCGGAGACCCGGACATCGGCCAGGCTGAACGATTCGGCGTAGCTGCCGCCGGCGAATCCGATACCGGCCTGTTCGCGCACTGTGCTGTGCATGCCGTCGGCCCCGATGAGGTAGCGGGCGCGGATCTGTTCGCCGTCGGCGAGTGTCGCGGTGACGAGATCGGCGTCCTGGACGACCGTGGTCACCTCGACGGGCCGGCGTACCGGCACCCCGAGTTCGGTGAGCCGTTCCAGGAGGAATTTCTCGGTATCGGCCTGCGAGATCATCAGCGCGTAGGGGTAGGCGGTGGGCAGTTCGTCGAAGGGGACCGCGATCAGCACCTGATCCCGGTCACGGATGGTGAAGTCCGGGGTGTGCAGCCCGCGTGCGACGAGCGACGCGGTGACGCCGTAGGGCTCGAGCAGTTCGAGGGTGTGGGGGTGCACGACCGCCGCCCGGGAGGTGTTCGCGCCCGTGGCCTGGCCGTCGACGATGACGACGTCGTGGCCGAGCTGCGTCAGCACCACCGCGGCGGTGAGGCCGACCGGGCCCGCGCCGACGATCAGGACATCTGTGAT
This sequence comes from Nocardia sp., assembly GCA_013361595.1. Taxonomy (GTDB): domain Bacteria; phylum Actinomycetota; class Actinomycetes; order Mycobacteriales; family Mycobacteriaceae; genus Nocardia. The sequence goes on from JABFXT010000575.1 coordinate 854, forward strand.
TTCGGTAGTCATCGTTCTACCTGCTCTCAGGAGGTCAACACTTGTTGGCATCGAGGTTATGCCCGTCCGCCCACCGTTGTCAACAGATGTTGGCCTACAATCGTTGACATGAGAAGGTCCTCAGCGGAAACGAAAGCGGTCATCCTCGCCGCGGCCCGCGAGCGGTTCGCGGCCGACGGGTACGACCGGGCGACGATCCGGTCGATCGCCGCCGACGCCGAGATCGATCCGGCCATGGTGATGCGGTATTACGGCAACAAGGAACGACTGTTCGCGGCCGCGGCGGAATTCGATCTGCGACTGCCCGATCTCACCGCGGTGCCGCGCGAGCGGATCGGCCCGGCCCTGGTCGCGCATTTCCTCGACCGGTGGGAAAACGACGACTCACTGCTGATCCTCTTACGCGCGGGCGTCACCAACGAGGCGGTGGCGGAAAAGATGCGCTCGATCTTCGCCACCCAGCTGGCGCCGGTGGTCGCGAAAACCGATAACGACCCCCACGAGGGACCCCTCCGCGCCGGCCTGGCGGCATCACAGATCCTGGGCATGGCGTTGTGCCGATTCATCCTGGCGTTTCCGCCCGTGGCAACGATGACCGGGCCGGAGGTCGTCGCCTGGCTGGGGCCGACGATTCAGCGATACCTCACCGGCCCGGCACCGGAGGTCGCGGCGGTACGGTGACCTCCGGTGCCCGATCGCCGGCCGGCGGGGCGGACCCGCCGGCCCCGTACCGCGCCGGCACCGCCGCGGCGATACTGCTGATCCGTGCCTGGTAGCGCTCCACGAACGGCAGCACCTGCTGGGCGATCACCTTGTTGTACTCCGCCGGGCGTTGCCGCGGGTCGGCATGCCCGGTACCCCGCGGCTTCACCACGAGCAGATTGCCGTCGACTCCACCGACCTTGTCGATCAGTACCTGCTGGGTGTGCGCGACATCCACGACCCGGTCCCGGCTCGCCTTGTGCGGGCGGATGAAGACGACGGCCGGCCGCGGTTTTCCGTGCGACGGCCCGGAGATCGCGCGCAGATTGTCGGTGGCACCGCCGGCCACGATCGCCAGGAACTGCGCCTCGATCAGACCGTTGCTGGCGGCGTCGGCGTTGAAGATCTTGTCCCGCAGCACCTGTCCCACCGCGCTCCGGAAATCGCCGAACCGGATCCCCGGTACACCGCTGCGGTCGAGGAACCCGTCACGCCGGGCGTAGGTCTCCACCACGGTCCGCAATCCGCGACTCTCCCGCGCGCCGGGCAGCCAGCCCATCCAGCGCACCATGTCCTCACCGAGACCGCGGCTCTCGGGGCGTACCGAATCGAGATCCAGCGGCGTGCAGTCCAGGAGCACGCCCACCAATCTGCGGTCGCTGCCGGTATGGATGTGCTGGGCGACCTCGAGCGCGATGACGCCGCCCATGCTGTGCCCGGTCAGCACGATATTGCGCACTCCGGACATCATGGCGGCGCGAATGATCAGATCCGCGATCACCTCGGTATCGATACCGCGATTGTCGTAGCGGATCGCCCAGACCGCGCCCATCTCCCGCAGCGCGGGCAGCGAAGCGGCGGTATCGCTGGCGTTCAGATTGCCCAGACCCACCAGATCGACCACCGCGCTGTCGCGTTTCTCCGGGCGGGCCGGTTCGGCGATCGGCAACAGCGCCGGCTCGGTGAGTGCGAGCCGATCGCGTTCGGGCTCCACGTCGTGCTCCCAGTACTGCGCGAACGCGATCAGGACGATCATCAACAATGCGGCTACCCGAATCAACGCCACCCTGGTGCGGCGCAACGTCTTCCATCCGTGACCGGTTCGCGTTTCGCGCAACCTGGCCCGGCGACGTTCGTCACTCCAGTCGGCGACGGTGGACGGATGCCATTCGTCAACCGGCGACATGCCTCCACTGTAGAGGCGCGTGTCGCGATGATCCGGCCCGCGCGGCGGTGAGAATCCCCGCAAGCACCGCGCGCTCAGTCCCGGCGGACCCCGTCCACCAGCAGCCGCCGGATCGCGTGGTTCAGTGCCGCTATCGCTTCTTCGTCCGGATCACGCAGCCCGTGGACCACCCCGGCGAGCAGCATTCCGGTCACCGCGCGGGCGGTGTTGAGCGTATCGAGGTCAGCGCGCAGATAGCCCAATTCGACACCGTGCTCCAGATATCCGGCGGTCAAGGTGTCCGCGGTGTCGAGCAGTCCGTAGAGCCGCTGGGTGAGCTCGTCGTCGATACCGGTCGCGTGGAACAGCAACAGTTGTGCCACTCGCCGGTCCGCGACGAGGATCCGGGTGAGCGCGACGCCGATGCGATCGATCTGCGCCCGGTACTGGTCCAGCGTGGTCGCCGCGTCGGGCGCGTTGTCGGTGCCCAGCGCGTCGATGATCCGGGCGGCCAGATCGTCGATCACATGGTCGATGATGTCGCGCTTGTTACTGAAGTAGCGGTAGAAGGTGCCGTGCCCGATACCCAGCTCGGTCGCGATATCGGCGATCCCGGTCGCGTGGTACCCCTTCTCGGCGAAACAGACGAAAGCGGTATCGATGATCTCCTGGCGCAGCTCCGCCTTCCGGCGTTCGGCCCGCGTCGATGGCTTCGTCACGCCACCGATGATACTGTCATCACAAGCGGAATGATGTGTCATTCTGTGATGAGTCGTTCAGCGCGACGTGACAGGTTCAGCACAGCAGCAGGAGGTTCGGCGTGGCACCTCGATACGACGCGGTCGTGGTCGGTGCGGGATTCGGCGGTATGGGGGCGGGAATCCAGCTCGACCGTCTCGGACTGCACGATTACGTGATCCTCGAACGCGAATCCGATCTCGGCGGCACCTGGCACGTCAACCGCTACCCGGGCCTCGCCGTGGATATCGCCTCGGTGACCTACTCCTACTCCTTCGAACCCAACCCGAACTGGTCGCGCCTGTTCGCGCCCGGCCCGGAGCTCAAGAAGTACGCCGAGCACGTCGCCGACAAGTACGGTCTGCGCGAGCGTATGCGCTTCGGCACCTCGGTCGACAGTGCGCGCTGGGATGCCGAGCACCAGCAGTGGGCGGTCACGATCGCCGGCGGTGAAACGGTCACCGCCCGGTATCTGCTCACCGCGACCGGTTTCCTCTCCCAGCCCTACACGCCGCCCTTCCCCGGTATCGACAGCTTCGCCGGGAAGATCATCCACACCACCGCCTGGGACGACACCTACGACCTCACCGACCGCCGGGTCGCGATCATCGGCACCGGCGCCACCAGCGTCCAGCTGGTACCCGAGGTGGCCGACCGGGCCCGGGAACTCACCGTGTTCCAGCGCACCCCGATCTGGGTGGTGCCCAAGGTCGATATGCCCATCCCGCCCGCTGTCCAGCGGTTGTTCGCCCGGGTCCCCGCCGCCCAGAAGGTCGCCCGGCTGGCCAACACCACCGCGCTGGAGGCGCTCATGGTGATCGGCGTGCTGCACTACAAACAGGCCAAACCGTTGAACAAGGCGGCCGCACTGCTGGCCAGGGCACATCTGCGCACCCAGGTCCGCGATGCGCACACCCGCGAACAGCTGACCCCCGATTACGATTTCGGCTGCAAACGCCCGACCTTCTCCAACCGCTATTTCGCGACCTTCAACCAGCCGCACGTCCGGCTGGAGACCAGCGGGATCGAACGGATCGAACCGGACGGAATCGTCACCGCCGACGGCACGAAAACCGAGATCGACACCCTCGTCCTGGCCACCGGATTCAACCTGTGGGACGTGAACTTCCCCGCCATCGAGATCATCGGCCGCGACGGTGTGGACCTCGGGAAATTCTGGCGGGACAACCGCTTCCAGGCCTACGAGGGCATCACGGTGCCGAAGTTCCCCAATTTCCTCAGTCTCAACAGCCCCTACTCCTACAGCGGCCTCTCCTACTTCACCACCATCGAGGCGCAGATGAAGCATATGGGCCGGCTGTTCGGAGAAATGGCCCGGCGCGGGGAGACCACCTTCGAGGTGAGCGAACAGGCGAACACGGAATTCCTGGATCGGGTGACCGGTAAACTCGGCTCCTCGGTGTTCTACGGCGGCGACTGCGCCACAGCTCGGAGCTACTATTTCAACCAGCACGGCGAGGCGGCACTTCTGCGCCCGACCAGTACGGTCAACGCCCACCGCGAAGCGGTGCGATTCCCGCTCGACGATTACCGGTACGGCGAGATCGCCTGAGCCGGCCGATCCCCCGCACCGTTCACCCATAGCCGCCGGGAACTTCCGCCACGGACGGCAGGATGCCGGATCCCCGCACCCGGGACGGCGCTCATCGCGTACCGGAACGGTCTCGGCGCACCGTGGGCACGGAAGAACCCGGATGCGCAAGAGGCAGATCTCTGTGACCAGCCCAGCGGCACCCGTACCGGATTATGAATTCGAGCAGAAATCCGGCAATTCGCCCCCGGGAGCTCCCCTCCACCGGCCGATCGTCGTAGAGTTGCGCGTCGAGCAGAACTCGGACGCGGCCACAAGCCAACGCAGACAGTTCGTTCGAGCGACAGCCCGCTGCCCGCGGGTCGTCGCCGCGGTTCAACCTGCGGGGCAGCGACCGAAGCAGCTCGCTGCCCCGCCGCGCACTTTCCTCACGGCGACGGCCGACGCGGCGACACAACCGCCGGGCCATACCGCCGGTCGACTCCTGATGTCCGAAAGAAGAACGTGTCCAGAGTCTCCACTCGCATCCTGGTCCTCCTGTTGACCCTCGTCTCGGTCGGGATCCTCGCCGGCGGTGCCACCGCCGAACCGCTCTACCCGCAACCGGATCCGGACCCCTTCTACACCGCGCCGCCCGACCTCGCCGCGCTGAAACCCGGCGACGTGGTACGCACCCGCAAGATCGATTCCGGCCCGTACGTGGGCACCGAGGGCTGGCAGGTAGCCTTCCGGTCCACCAACTCCCTCGGCAACCCGATCATGGGTATGACCACGGTGCTGCTCCCGGCCGGCGTGAAGAATCCGCCGCTGGTCTCCTATCAGGCCCTGATCAACTCGCTCGGCACCCGGTGCAATCCGTCGCGATCGCTGTTCAACGGTGAACTCCAGGACGCGGTGGGGGCAATGCTGCCGATCGGACGCGGCTGGGCCATCTCGGTACCCGACTACCTCGGACCGAATGTCGCCTATGCCGCCGGCCGGCTCAGCGGCATGGTCACCCTCGACAGCGTCCGCGCCGTGCAGCGGGTCACCGAGCTCGGCCTCACCGACTCCCCCGTCGCCCTGGCCGGCTACTCCGGGGGCGGGCTGGCCACCGGCTGGGCGGCCGCGCTGCACCCCACCTACGCGCCGGAGTTGAAGATCGCCGGCGTTGCCGCCGGTGGAATCCCGGCCGATCTGGAGGAGATGGCGCTGGGTCTCGGTTTCGCGCCGCACCCCGGCTTCGGTCTCGCCTTCGCCGCGGCCATGGGTTTGGAGCGGGAATACCCGGACCGGCTGCCGATCTCCGATCAGCTCAACGAGAACGGCCTGTGGTTCCGGGAGTTCACCCATGACGCGTGCCGCCGGTTCCTGCTCTTCCACGGCGCCTTCCGCAGTGCGGAGCAGATGGCCGCGTCCAAGAGTCTGATGGACAGCCCCGAGGCGCATCAGGTGCTGCGGGAGAACAGCCTGCGCTACTTCGACGGCGCGCCGACCGCTCCCACCTATCTGTGGCACGGCCGCTACGACACCCTCACGCCCTACGACGGTATCGCCGAATACGCCGGCCGCACCTGCCGGGCGGGCGCGCCGGTGAAACTGACCACTTACGATATCGCCGAACATATGACCGCCGCCGCGGCGGGTTTCGCCGATGCCTGGAATTTCGTCGAGGCCAGGTTCCGCGGCGAACCGGTGGCGACCGGCTGCTGAGCGGCAGCCACCAGGCCGGTGACGCGCGGCCCGTTCGGTGAATCCGCCGGGCGGGCCGTGGCAGTACCCGGGCACCGCCGCGTCATTCGCCGGTATCGCGTCGCACCAGCCTGGGCTGTTCGGGATGGTCGGCGATCGAGTACTGCGTCGCGAGCCGGCGCAACCCCGCCATATCGGTCGCGTCGACCATCACCTCGGTATCGAGGTCGAGAATGAAATGCCCGGGCCGTACGAACCGGGCCGACCGGCCGATATCACCGTCGGCGTGCTCCACGGCGACGACACCGGATACGGCGGTGATCCGGCCGTCCTCGTCGTATTCGATCTGCACGCGCACGGATGCCCCCTCAGTCGGTTATCGGACTGGACCAGGCTATGTAGAAGTAGTAGCAGACGGGTTCTCCCACGCCACTGTTGTGGATTTCGAAATGCGTTTCGTCGTGCCCGCCGCGGTAATGGGTGATATTCCGGACAGCTATCTCGCTGCCGTTGTCACAGAAAGCGGAGAAGAGGTAGAGCCGGTTCTCCCGGCCCCATTCGCCGCCTGCCGCCCACCAGTGGTCCGTCTCCCCCGGCGCCAGCGGGCCACCGAAATTACAGAACGAGCCAACCCAGTTCAACGGAACGATCCGAACCATCGGGCCTCCCTGGAATCATCCTCGAAGCGCCGGCATATCCGCTCGCCGGAATTCGCGGTCGAACCACGGTCCGTAGCCATTATCGCCGCGCGGGCGACGGCTGTCACGGCCGCGATCGGTACCGCTCACCCCGGGTCGTTCGCGGCGGCCGCCTCCCGCAGCCACCGCAGCGCCACAGCCACAGCATGCTCGGCATCGCGGCTGCCGTGCAGCGTCACCCCCTGCTCCCCCGGCTGCAGCGGCTCGAGCGCGGCGAGCTGGGAATCCAGTAGCGCGGACGGCATGAAATGTCCCGGCCGGGCCGCGATCCGCTCCAACAGCTCGTCCCGGTCCGCGGTCAGCAACAGGAAGTAGGTGCCGGACGCCCCGGCTCGCAGCCGGTCGCGGTAGCGGCGTTTGAGGGCCGAACAGGCGATCACCCCACCGGTGCCCGCCGCCGCGCGGGCCCGCAGCCAGTCGCCGACCGCGGCGAGCCACGGCTCCCGGTCGCTGTCGTCGAGCGGGACACCGGAGGTCATCTTGGTGATGTTCGGCCCGGGATGCAGATCGTCGGCGTCGGCGAACGGCACCCCGAGGCGCAGTGCCAGCAGGCGGGCGGTGGTGGTCTTACCGGTACCCGAGACCCCCATCACCACTACGCACGGGATACCGGAACGATCCTGGATATCCGCCGATTCCACGTCTGTCATCGACTCCTGTCGATCTCCGCGGGTCC
>JABFXT010000242.1 GCA_013361595.1 Nocardia sp.
GGGTGGAACGCGGCGGAGCAGAGACGTTCTGCTTCCCGGTGTCTCGGCCGGGACGCTGCGGATCTGGGCCGGTCCGGCGACCGCGAGGGTGGGGCGGCTCATCGCCGATCCGGAGCGGGTCACTGTGGCGGGTTCGCCGGGGTAGGCCGCGGCCGTGGTCGCCGGACCGAGCGGGAATGCGATGAGCATCGTCGTCAGTGCCGCACCGATCAAGGTATCCAGCCGGTTGCGTGGTGCGGCCGCTCGGCGGCGGCCCGGCCCGGGCCTGCGCAGCCCGGTGCCGGGTGGTCGTCGGTTGTCCACATCGGGGCGCCGGATCGGATTTCTTCCCGGGGAACGCCGGAGGTGACGATCGGGCGCGTGCCGGGCCGGTGCCGGCCCGGGCAGGGGTGGCGGGCCGGGGCGCACGGCGGGGAATCGGGTCGGGTGTACCGGTGTGGTCCGCTGTGACCCGCGGGCGGATCCCGGATCCGTGGAATCCGGGAGGGCGCGTTCGTTGCGAGGGGACGATGCTGCCCGGCTCGTCATCCGGCGTTCGTATCGCCTGGCGCGTCGTTCCAGATCGCTCGGGCCGGTGGTACGGGGTGGATCGGGAACCACGCGCTCCTCGGGCCGAGCCGCCGATGCTGCTCGGTGCCGGCCGGTCGACCGGATTCCGGCGGCACCGGCCGAGTGCCCGGGCAGCGCGGCCGCGGCCACCGTGCCGCCGGTATGCCTCCGGCGGGTGCATCGCCCGGTGCCGCGACCGCGATGGATATCGCGCCGGCCGGATGCCTGCTCGGCGGTTCGGCGCGGCCAGACCGGTAACGGCCGGGTCGGGTACCCGCCCGTATCCGGTGTCCGGGTGCGGCGCGCGATATGGGGCCAGCTCTGTGGCGCCGGTGGGAGGTCCGGATTCGCCGCGGTTGCCGCATCGGTCGCGGTGGGAGTGGTTTCGCAGGTCATATGCCAAGCCTGCCCGCGCGATGACCGGCCCGGAACCGGCAATTCCGCTACCTGTGGACAACTCGCCTACTGTGAACAATCTGTGTTTCATTCGGGCGCTCGGATTGCCGGTACCCAGGTGGTCCGACCGGGCGATTTCCCGTACGCGCAGCCCACGCCGTAAACTGGCCGAGCGGTCCGTGTTCGCACCGACCGACTTCGCGCACCACCGTGCTTGTTCACACGGCGCTGCCCCACCGAACTCCTGTCGGAGCCGGCCCGGGTCGGCGCAATTCCGGAACAGGGGAACGTCTCGGCTGGTCCCGATTCGCTGATCGGGTCCGAGCGTTCTGTGGTGCCAGGGCAGCAGGCCGCCGGCCCGCTGCGTCAACCGGCAACGAAAGAGAGATACGGGAGCCATGGCTGTCGTAACAATGAAGCAGCTGCTCGACAGCGGCGCGCATTTCGGGCACCAGACCCGTCGCTGGAACCCGAAGATGAAGCGGTTCATCTTCACCGACCGCAACGGCATCTACATCATCGATCTGCAGCAGACGCTGACCTACATCGACAAGGCCTACGAATTCGTCAAGGAGACCGTCGCCCACGGCGGCACCGTCCTTTTCGTCGGTACCAAGAAGCAGGCGCAGGAGTCCATCGCGGCCGAGGCCACCCGGGTCGGTATGCCGTATGTGAACCAGCGCTGGCTGGGTGGCATGATCACCAACTTCTCCACCGTGCACAAGCGCCTGCAGCGTCTCAAGGAACTCGAGGCCATGGAGCAGACCGGTGGTTTCGAGGGTCGCACCAAGAAAGAAATCCTCATGCTCACGCGTGAGATGAACAAGCTGGACCGCACCCTCGGTGGTATCCGGGATATGCAGAAGGTGCCGTCGGCCATCTGGGTCGTCGACACCAACAAGGAGCACATCGCCGTCGGCGAGGCCCGCAAGCTGAACATCCCGGTCATCGCGATCCTGGACACCAACTGCGATCCCGACCTGGTCGACTACCCGATCCCGGGTAACGACGACGCGATCCGCTCGGCCGCGCTGCTCACCAAGGTCGTCGCCTCCGCGGTGGCCGAGGGCGTGCAGGCCCGGGCCGGCCGTTCCGGCGGCGACGACAAGCCCGAGGCGAGCGCCGCCGAGCCGCTGCCGGAGTGGGAGCAGGAACTGCTGGCGCAGGCCGCCCCGAGCACCGAGGCACCGGCCGAAGCCGCCGCCGAGGCACCGGCCGAAGCCGCAGCCGAGGCTCCGGCGGAGACCCCGGCCGACGCCTGAGTCGTAACCTCGCGTTCGGCGGGCGCTCACCGGCCACTGCCATGGTGAGTGCCGCCGGATCGAAACTTCCCACAGTGGTGGGGGGGG
>JABFXT010000302.1 GCA_013361595.1 Nocardia sp.
ACCGAAGGTCCCGGAGACCACGAAGACCTCCTCCGGGCCGGGCCGGTGCACATCGACACCCTCCCACCGGCTACCGGGCGCCATCTCCAGAACATGTGCCGACGCGCCGTTCGCGCCGGACCACAGCGAGCGCAGTGCGATACCGGGAAACAGTTGCCGAACAGGTGCGTCGGCCACTGCCGACCATTCGTAACCGGGCATTTCCGGGCCGTTGCCGGGATTCGGGGTGGGGGTCATGAACTCAGCGTGCTGAACTGTGGCCGTACCCGCCAGTGTCAAGAAAGTCATTCTGCGGTACTTTTCTGCCATGACCGCTCCGTGGGCTGCTTCCGGCGGGCGGCACCGCGTCGCCGCTCTGGTGACGCCGCCGCAGGCTCCGTTCGAACTCGGCTGCGCGGTGGAAGTTTTCGGTACTCCCCGTGAGGGGCTTCCCGGCCGCTACGACTTCCTCGTCTGCACGGAGAATCCGGGCGAGGTGGCGACCACCGCCGGATACACGATGGGAGTGACCGCGGGCCTGGAGGTACTCGAGACCGCGGATACCGTCGTCGTCCCCGGGTGGCTGCCGGTCACCGCGCAGCTGTCGCCGACAGTGCTGGAGGCGTTGCGCGCGGCGGCCGAACGGGGCGCCCGCCTGGTCTCGATCTGCACCGGTGCCTTCGCCCTGGCGCAGACCGGGCTGCTCGACGGCCGGGGCGCGACCACCCACTGGGCGCGTGCCGAGGAACTCCGGGCCCGGTTTCCCCGGGTCCGTGTCGAACCCGATGTGCTGTATGTGGACCACGGGGATATCGCCACCAGCGCGGGCGCGGGTGCCGGGATCGACCTGTGCCTGCACCTGGTGCGTACCGATCACGGAGCTTCCTATGCCGCCGAACTCGCTCGGTACATGGTCATGCCGCCGCATCGGGAAGGAGGGCAGGCCCAGTTCGTACCGGCGCCGATCACCGCGCATACCACCGGTGAGTCCGTTGCCGCGCTGCTGCACTGGAGCATCGCTCACCTCGATCGATCAATCACCCTGACCGATCTGGCCGCCCGGGCCGGGGTGTCGCCGCGGACTCTGGCTCGTCGCTTCGAGGAACAACTCGGTACCACGCCCGGGCGCTGGCTCCTGACCCAGCGGGTGACCGCGGCGCGGCGGCTCCTCGAGGAAACCGATCTGCCCGTCGAAGGGATCGCCGCCCGGGTCGGGCTCACCTCCGCCACCAACCTGCGCCGCCGGTTCCACACGCTCCTCGGTACCACTCCGGCCGCCTACCGGCGTGCTTTCCGCGGCTGACACGTCCACGGGGCCGACCGGCCGAAGCCACCGGCGGGAGAGCCGGATCCGGGCGCCGGTCGGGCTAGGCTGAGCCCGCGCCCGGCAGGGGCGGCTCGCGTGAACACCGCTGTTCCCGCCGCACCACAGCAGCCGGAATCCACGGCCGGGGTCGTCCTTCGTCGAGTGAAAGCGATAGCAGGTATGCCCAGCGAACGTTCTCTGCGATCGGGATACCCGGTCCTCGTGGCCGGTCTTCTGATCATCCTCGCCCTGGTCGCCCCGGCGCGCGCGGGCGCGTCGGAACTCGATACCGCCTGCGGCACACCGCTGTCGGCCGCGGAACTGTCGGAGATCGTCGAACTGTCCGATACGTCGGCGCTGTCCGACGAACGCACCGGGTCGTCGCTGGACCGGCTCGAGCGCGCTGTGGAACAACATCGGCGGATCACCGAGATCCTGGTGGCCCATCGGGACCGTCGCGGGCTGCTCGCCCTGGGGCTCGATGCGGTCGAACAGGCGGCGGTCATGCCGCTGCAACGCGATCCGGCCGCGTTCGAGAATCCGGAATGGGCGCACCGCATCAGCCTCGATCTCCTGCTGCGGTTCCTGCGCAATGTGCACGCGGAGTTCACCGGTGCGCCCACCGAACCGCAGTGGAACCATTATTTCCGGCTCGCGCATCGCTGTGAGCTGTCGGCCGGCCGGGTGGCGATGGCCGGATACAACGCCCACCTCAGCGTCGACCTGTCCAATGCCGTCGCCGCGTCCCACGCGACACCCGCCGACGCCCCGGACCATTTCCGGATAGTCGACGCGATCGCGACGCACGGTTCGCTCATCGTCGACCTGACGAAAGAGATCTACGGCGGCGATCTCGGGCCGCTGTGGCGGTTCTACTTCCTCGGGGAAGGGCTCGATGCCGTACTCGGCGCGGGCGTGGCCACCGGCCCGTTGCTGCGGCTGGCCGATCTGGGTGCCAATGTGGTGATCTTCGGTAACGGTCTGGCTCTGCAGGATCCGGCGGCGGAACCGGCGGTGCGCGCGGAGATGGATGTGCTGTGGCGCAGTGCCGACGCCGCGTTCGAGGTGCTGGCGGCGAACGGCGGGCTGTGAACGGCCGGGCCGCGGCCACCCGGTGGTGACCGCGGCCCGGCCGCGACGGGGAATCCGGTCAGGCGGTGACTTCCGCGAGCCGTCCGGTCGCGACATCGAAGACGAACCCGCGCAGCGACGAGGTCGCGGTGACGAACGGGCTGGCCTCGATCCGCCGCAGGGACTGCCGTACGTCTTCGTCGAGATCGGGGAACGCCTCGGCCGACCAGGTGGGTTTGATCCCCGTTTCGTCCTGGATGGCGCGTTTGAAATCGTCGTCGGTGAAGGTGAGCATCCCGCAATCGGTGTGATGGATCAGGATGATCTCGGTAGTGCCCAGCAGCCGCTGACTGATCGCCAGCGAACGGATCTCGTCATCGGTCACGACACCGCCCGCATTGCGGATGACATGCGCCTCGCCCTCCTGCAGGCCGAGGATCCGATAGACATCGAGCCGCGCGTCCATACAGGCGACCACTGCGACGTGCTTGCTGGGCGGTAGGGGCAGCGGGCCTTCGAACTGCTCCGCGTAGCGTGCGTTGTTGGCCAGATAGTCATCGGTCACTGTCATAGGTACCGACCTCCGTTCGTCGACGTCTCGATATGCGAATGTCCGCATCCACATTCTCGAGCGGTTGTTCGCGATCACGACCGATAGAACCGGTCGGAGTCGAACCCTGGCGTGTCGCGAACCACGTGCTCCGCACCACGGACGGTGCGGGCCTCACCGTACGTGAACACCGGCGCGCGACCCGCTCACCGCGCCGGGTGTCCCCTCCGTCCGGGTGCGGGCACCGGGAACAGTGGTACCCACGCGGCTCTGTTCCGGCCGGAAGAACGCTGCGCCCCGCCCGACCGCGCGGCACAGTGTCCCGGCCGGGCGTGCGATCACGGGCGTTCGTGGATGCCGGGCAGATGTTCTGGGCAGTGATCGGTGCCCGGCTCGCCCCCCCCGAAGTGAACTCACGCCGCCGGTTCGGCCACTCGGTCGCTGTGGGCTCCGCCGCGTCCGGATTCGTTGGCGACGAAGTCGCGGTTCCGGATGAGCAGGATCGCGGCGACCCCGCCGAGCACGGCGACCGCGCCGCTCACCATGAACAATGTGTCGAGCGCCGCGGCGAACGCAGTGTGTATCGCCGCGCCGGCCGCCGCGCGGTCGGCATCGGACAGCGTCGCGAGGACGCTCTGCGCCCGGCCGTCGTGTACCGCGGCGGCCAACTGCCCGTTCGCCGGGAGGCCTGTCCGGCCGGCGAGATTTTCGCCGAGCGACGATTGCAACCCGGCGGTGAACAGGCTGCCGTAGACCGCGATCCCCACCGCGATACCGACCTGGCGGCAGGTGTTGTTGAACCCGGACGCCATTCCCGAGCGATGTACCGGTACCACCCCGACGGCAGTGGACGCCAGCGGCGGGTTGACCAGCCCGCTACCGATACCGCTGATCACCAGCCCGGGAATCAGGTGTGTCCAGGAGGCGGCGGCGTCCGTTCCGCCCATGAGCAACAGTCCGGCGCCGACCAGCAGCAGACCCGGACCGATCAGCCACCGCACCGGCAGCAGCCCGGACAGCCGACCCGAGACGGTGGCCACGACCATGGTGAACCCCGAGAGCGTCAGCAACCGCACACCGGTCTCCAGTGCCGAGAGTCCCTGATCCTCCTGCAGGTACAGCACCAGATAGAGCAGCATGGCGAACAGTGATCCGTTCATGGCGAACGCCGCGATCGAGCCACCGAGGAAGGTCGGTGTGCGCAGGAGCGACAGGTCGAACATCGGTTCCGCCACGCGCAGCTCGATCAGCACGAAGGCGATCGCCAGCGCCGCCGCGAGACCGAGCGAACCCAGGACCACCGGGTCGTCCCAGCGTCGTCCGCCCGCTTGGATGAAGCCGTAGACCAGGGCCAGCAGACCGAGCGTGAAGGTGAACACGCCGGCTCGGTCGATCCGCCGGGCGTGCGGGGCGCGCGATTCCTCGATCCGGCTCAGTGTCGCCAGGAGCGCGAGCAGGCCGATGGGCAGGTTGACGAGGAAGATGGCGCGCCAGCCGATCGAGGTGGTGAGCACACCGCCGAGAATCGGTCCCAGCGCGGTGGATGCACCGGTCACCGCGCCCCACGCGCCGAACGCCACACCACGGTCACGTCCGTGATAAGTGGCGGCCAGTAGCGCCAGGGAGGTGGCGAACAGCATCGCGCCGCCGATGCCCTGCAGGGCCCGGGCCGAGATCAGCATCGCCGGGCCGGTGGCGAGACCGCACAGCAGGGAGCCCAGCGTGAACACGACCAGGCCGGTGGCGAAGACGCGTTTGCGGCCGAAGCGGTCGGCCAGCGAACCCGACGTCAGCAGTAGCGAGGCCAGTGCCAGCGCGTACGCGTCGGTGACCCATTGCAGTGCCGAGAAGGTCGCCGACAGGGACTGCTGGATATCGGGAAGGGCGACGACCACGATCGTGACGTCGAGCAGCAACATGAAAGTGGCTGCGCAGACGATTACCAGCGTCCACCATTTTCTGTTCACGGAACGGCCTTTCCATCCGGATTCGCGGCTCACCTCCGGTGGTGGCGCGTCGTCTCGGAAGTGTGCGGCCGGATGGGTGGCCGAGTCGTCTGTGCCGGGTGCTCGCATAGAATTACGCCGGTGTCCGGAGATTCAGCGGAGAGATCCGCCGTTATGGACCGGCTCGACGAACAGATCGCTCGATCCGTGCAGTTGTCGCCCCGTGTTCCGTTCAGTCGCATGGCCGAGGTGTTGGGTGTGGCCGAACAGACCGTCGCGCGCCGTTATCGCCGGTTGCGGCGCGAGGGGCTGATCCGGGTGACCCTGAGCCTGGATCCCCGGGCCCTCGGGGTCACCGTCTGGTCGATCCGGGTCCGTTGCCGTCCGGAGCACGCCGACGCCATCGGCGAAGCTCTGGCTCGCCGCGAGGATGTGTCGTGGGTGTCGATCCATTCCGGCGGCTGGGAAGTGGCCTTCAACCTGCGGGCGGTGCGGGAGGCCGATACCGAGGAGTTGCTGACCCGGCTGTTGCCGAGAGTGGCACCGGTATCGAGTGTGTCGCCGTACGCGATCCTGCACACCTTCGTCGGTGGCGCGTCCACGGATTGGGAGGGGTGGCGCGATACGTTGACCCGCGATCAGGCCACCGCGCTACGGGAAACAGCCGCCCCCGCGGCCGCCGGGGCCGCGGCGACCACGGGACCGACGCCCGAGGATCGGGTACTGCTCGACGCGCTGGCGCGGGACGGTCGCACGTCGTACGCGACGCTGGCCCGCGTCATGGGCAGCACCGCGGGCCGGGTCACCCGCCGGGTCGAGGCGCTGGTGCGGTCGGGTGTGGCCTACTTCGATGTCGATATCGCCCCGGCCGCGACCGGACAGCATCACTGGACCACGTTGTGGATGACCGTCGAACCCAGGCACCTGCAGGAAGTGGGACAGATCCTGGCGCGCCACCCGGACGTCCCCTTCGCCGCCGCGGTCACCGGTCCGGCCAACCTCACGGCCAATATCACGACGTCGAGTCTGGACGCTGTCTACCGGTTCGTCACCACCACGCTGGCGCAGGCTCCCGGTATCACCGGATACGAACTCGTCCCGCTGACCCGGCGTACCAAGTACGCGGGCGCGCAGATCAGCGGTGACCGGCTCGCGCCCCCGTCCGTCCCGGTGCGCAGAGGCCGCTGACAGCGGCGTACGCCGGCCGGTCGCAGTATCCGGCCGCGAGCGCTAACGGGCGACGGCGTGGGTACCGAGCCGCGCGCTGCCGAGCGCTTCGGCGAGCAGCGCGACCTGGTCCGGATCAGCCGAGCAGGGCAGCAGGATCAGATCGTCGGCACCGGCCTCGGCGATCCGGTCCACCTCGTCGCGCAGGTGGGCCTCGTCGGTCAACAGATCGGGCTGTACCTGCGGGTACATCTCCGGACCGTAATAGTTGCGCGCATAGGACTCCGCGGTGGCGACCGCGGTGGCACCGAGCTGGAAATACCGCACGGCCAGCACCCGGGGACGGCCCGGACGCGCGCTGCGTGCCCACTCGGTACCGACGATATCGAGACCGGTGCGTAGGAGGTCGACACTGAACGCCGGCGCGACCCAGCCGTCGCCGAGGGTGGCGGCGCGCACGATACCGGCGGGCACCATTCCAGCGAGCAGTAGCTGCGGACGGCCCGGTGGCAGCGCCGGAACCGGTCCGGCCGCACCGGCGAGTTCGCCACGCCAGGTGCGCCGCAGCTGGGCGAGGGCGCTTTCGAACCGCGCGCCCCGGGTCGTCATGGCCATCTCGCTGACCGCGTAGTCGTCCGGCCAGGCGCCCATCCCCAGCCCCGCGGTGAACCGGCCACCGGAGAGCCGGTCCAGCGAGGCGATCTGCCCGGCCACCACGAACGGGTTCCCGCGATAGCCGATGTTGAGCACCGTGCTCACCAGTTCGGTGGTGGTGGTGTGCGCCGCGGCGACCGCCAGTGTCACCAGTGGGTCGAGGCTGTCGTAAACGAGCCGGTCGGTGGCGGCCAAGGCCGCGAAGCCGGCCCGTTCCCCGTGCTCGGCCCAGATCCCGATCGTGTCGGGGGTGGCCCCGGGGACGGCCGAGGGTAGGCCGATTCCGATCCGCACGCTTGTCTCCTCTGTTACTTCGAATGATCGTAAAGTGCCGGGCCACAAGCGATCTCGTGCGGCTGCGACGTGCACACGCTAACACGTAGGAGACCGCCCGGCCGGGGGATCGAGATCTCGTCCGCCACGCCGCCACCGGCCGGGCGCCCGGTTGCCGGGGAAGTAGCTCCGGCCACCTCCCGTTCACCATCGGGGTTCGCCATCCGTTACGATCATGATCGCCTCTCGGTCCAGCAACCGGCCGCTGAGTGACTGAGCGTGCGCTGTGTCGCCGTTGTTTCTGTGTGATCGGAGGCCGGGTGTCGGTGACTGCTGGCGAGTTCGGCGACCGCTGTGCGCGATGACTTCTCCGGGGCCGATTTCGGTTCGGCCGACCACGTGGGCTGGTTCGCGCGGGAGCCCTTCGTTCTGCTGGTGGAGGACGATCCCGGGGACGCGTTGCTCGTCGAAGAACTGGTTGCCGACGCCGAACGTGGTATGCGCCTGGTCTGGGTGCGTACCCTCGCGGAGGCGGGTGATCGGCTCGCGGCCGAGGTACCCGATTGTGTCCTGCTCGACCTGCGGTTACCCGATGCCCAGGGCCTGGAAGCGGTGGCACGCATCCGCGAATACAACGACCATGTCGCCGTAGTGGTGATGACCGGTCTCGACGAGGAGAGCACGGGTCTGGCGGCGCTGGCCTCCGGCGCCCAGGACTATCTGGTGAAGGGCCGGGTCGAGCCGGAACTGTTCGCCCGCGCGGTGCGCTATGCCATTCAGCGCAAGCAGGCCGAACGCACCAGCGCGGCGCTGCAGGCCAGCCAGATGCGAGCCCAGGAGAACTCGCGCCTGGAACGCGGCCTGCTGCCGACCCCGCTGCTCGGCGCCGACCAGGCGGTGGACGTGGTGGCGCGCTACCGGCCGGGCCGAGCCCATTCGCTGCTCGGCGGCGATTTCTACGATGTCGTCCAGGGTCCCGACGGGATAGTGCACGCCGTCATCGGTGATGTCTCCGGGCACGGACCCGATGCGGCCGCCACCGGTGTCGCGCTGCGATTGGCCTGGCGCACACTGGTTCTCACCGGTGTGACCGGATCCCG
>JABFXT010000155.1 GCA_013361595.1 Nocardia sp.
AGGCCCAGAGCTTCCTCTGGGCTGTAGGGCTCCTCGAACGCGTCGACCCTGCCGAAACCCGGGGCACTGCCGCCACCGCCGCCCCGACGCGGCGGACTCCACCGGGCCGGCGACGCCGGCTCCGGCGCACGACGTGTGTAGACGCTCGCCGCATAGCCGAGTTCGGCGATCGCCGCCATCACCCGTCGCGTCACACCCTCGGGTTGGGGCTCGTTGCGCAGCACCCGGCTGGCAGTGGTCACACTGGTGCCGGCCCGCTGCGCTACCTCGGCCAGAGTGGCCCGGGGTTTGCCGACGACACCGCCTCCGGCGCTGTCGGCCAGCTGCTGCCGGGTCTTCTCGCTGATCGGGCGGCCCGAGCGCGCACGGCTCAAGGTGCTCAGATTCACGCCGGTCGCCTCGGACTCGTCCACGAGTGTATTCGCCCGCGGCACGCCGGCCGCCCGGTCGACCTTCTTGCCGACCGGATAACCCATCTCCACGGCAATTCGCCGGACGCGCTCGCTGGTCTCCCGCGAAATGTTCGGGATCTCGCGCTCGTTGACCGCGAAATGGACGGTGGAGGTACTGACCCCGGCCGCACGCGCGATATCGGCAAGGGTGGGCTGCCGCGTCTTCGGTTGCTCCGGCTGCGGCGCCGGCGAGGTGGCCGCCTCGTCCATCTGCTCGGTAAGTCTCGTCGACATCTGCCGCATGGCGTCCCTGAGCATGGCCTCGACCAGGCTGCCGGCGCAGTCCATCACTTCTGCGACGGTCGGGAAGTCCATTCCCCCTAGGTATCGCAGCAGGGTCACCCGCCGCCAGGAAACAGGCAGCTCGCCGAGCGCCTGCCATATCTGAGACATGGTGGCCGCCGCCAGCGCCGTGCGGGCCCGGTCGGTGGTCGCGGCCGCCCACATCCGCTGCCGGAACTCGTCGAAACCACGACGGAACTGCGCGTATTCGAGCGCATCCAGCGCGAGATCCACCGCGCGGCCGGGCAGATCGACCGTACCGCCGTCCGGCTCGGCGATCTCACCGGCCAATCGCAGGAACGTATTCTGCAACACCGTCCGGACCAGTTCGCGATCCCCGCCCGCCCGTGGAACAAGCTGCGCCAGTACCGGTTTGCTGTATGCGGTGTACAACTGCTGAACGCGCGCGGCCTCTTCGGCCGTGAGCGCGGCGGGCACCGGCTCAGCCGCGCCCGGACGGGTGATCGTCCGGCCGGGATTGCCCGGGTTCTCGGGTGCCGGATCGCGAGCGCTGGGCTCGCCGCCTCGGTCTGGCTCGATTCCCGACCGACCATCTCGATTCGGCAATCCGGTGTTGTCCGTGAGCGATGTCCGACGGCCCGCGATGCCGACATTGTCGTAGTCCAATCCCGCTACGGCGCGGGACTTCCCGTCGACGAGCGGGCGACGTGGGGTGCCGCCCTGCATGATCTCCCAGCCGGATACGCTGCGTATCCCGGTCTGCCCGGCAGCCCAATCCGCGAACACGGACCGCTCACCGTTGTCGATCACCACTACTTCACCGGTACCGGGCACCGGGACCCTGGTGCCGTTCGGGCGCGTGTCGAACTCGCCGTCCCAGAACGCCTGTACCGCGTGCGATCCGGGCCGGGACGCGTCGGTGAAACCCCGGAACCCCACCACCACCAGTACCGCGTCGCCTGTCTGCTTCACATGCGCGGCCACCGCGGCGAGATCGCGGTAGCCGCCTTCGCGGGGGTCGGCGTCGAGCAGATCGAACGACTCCCCCGCGAGCACGCCCGCCGGACCGGTCACATGACCGCGTAGTTTCGCCGGCGCGGTACCGCCCGCGGCCTCGTACACGCCCAGCCCGGACCGGACGAAACAGTTCCGCTCCGCCGGCTGCCACAGATGTTCGACGGTGCCGATCGCGGGTTCGGCGTCGGCGGCGGCTCCATCGGGCGCGACGGTGGCCGCGAAGACGGCGTCGACATCGGCGGCGAGACCCTTCGCCAGGCCCTCGTCGATCCGGTCGAGTTGTGCTGTGAGCAGATCGAATTCGGCGACCTCGGCGATCAGCCGCTCCAGGCGCTGGAGCTCGGCAACCCTGCCGTGCAACTCGGCATCGGCGAACAGGGCGGGGCGCGAGAGGGTTAGCATCGAAATCTGTTCGGCGGTCAGATCCGCCGCGGTGAACTCGTGCTCGGCCAGCGAATCCGGGCCGATCGTCGCGGCCAGGGCTGCCCGCCGGCCGGCCTGGAATCTGCGCAACCGAGCACCGCGCTCGGTGTCGTTACACAACCAGCCGAAGTCCAGCTCGGTCTGGGCCTCGATC
>JABFXT010000283.1 GCA_013361595.1 Nocardia sp.
GGTAGAGCGCGTTGGCCTGGATGGTGGGCAGGCAGTATTCGTCGGCGAATTCGTCGCGGGCGTCCACCACGACCGCTTCGACGGCACCGCAATCGAGGGCGCGCTGGCGCACCACGTTCATATCCTCGCCACCCTGCCCCAGATCGATGGCCACGGCCACGACCTCGGCGCCGGTCTCCTTGCCGATCCAGCTGATGGCCACGGAGGTGTCCAGCCCACCGGAGTAGGCGAGTACGACGCGATCGGACATGTTCTGGTGCTCCTCGGATGATATTCGAAGGTACTGATCGGTATTCGGAAGTTCTGGTGCTCTTCGTGGGTGCAGGCGCTGTTCGGCGTTCCGCGTACGCGGCCGCCGCCTGCTCCAGCAGTATGCTGGCCCGTTGCCGGATCGGCGCGCGCCGCCGCTACAAATGATTATGCACGATGATGCAATCTCATTCATAATCGGGGTGGAAATGCCCGCTACCTGCCCGGATACCGGACCGAACGAATGTTGCGATCGACTACCGACCCTTTCCACCCCCTCTTCGATATGAGACGCTGATCACACCGATCGGCGCTCAACCGGCGAAGGAGGACCGAACCGTGCAGATGTTGCAGCAGTGGGCGCAGGACAACTACGAGACGATCGGATTCATCGTCGTCAACCTCGGTAACGCCGCCCTGACCATCGGCAAATGGGGCATCGAGATGACCACACCGTTCCTGCAGGATCTGGTGAACAACCACTGATCCGCCGGTGCCGGTAGCGGCGACCGTGTTCGGCCCGCCGGTGATATGCCGCGCAACGAGGCTCGGTCCGATCCCGCTCGATGTGTGCCGCGAACCGAACCTCTGACGGCCGCGGTCGCGGGCCGCCGCACCCGGCAGCAGTGATGCTTTCCGGCGCGGCCTACTCGACTCGGCCGGCCCCGCGCCGGCAGGCGGATACCGACCCCGGCGATGCCCGGGCGGCCGGAGCTCCGGGCCGGAAAGTGCGGTAGCGTCACGGCATTCCGATGCGGCGTGGAAGGAGCGGTGGTGCTGGGGGTGGGCGCGACCTTCGCCGGATACCGAATCGAAGGGGTGCTGGGCCGGGGCGGTATGGGGACCGTGTACCTCGCCCGCCATCCGCGGCTGCCGCGCAGCGTGGCACTGAAACTGCTGAACCGGGAGGTGAGCAGGGATGCCGAACTCACCCGGCGGTTCGAACGGGAAGCCGATGTCGTCGCGCGGCTCGAACATCCGGGCATCGTCGGCGTATTCGACCGCGGCACCGACGACGGCCATCTGTGGATCGCCATGCAGTACATCCGCGGCACCGACGCGGCGACCTGGGACGCTCGCGCCCATCCGCCCGCGACCGCGATCCGGCTGCTCGGCGAAACGGCGGCGGCATTGGACTACGCGCACAGCCGGGGTGTCCTGCACCGGGACGTGAAACCGGCCAATATCCTGATCGCCGACGCCGAGTCGCTGCGTGAATCGCATTCGGTGCTGACCGATTTCGGTATCGCCGGGCTGACCGACGCCGACACCAAGCTGACGGCCACCGGCGCGTTCACCGCCACGCTCGCCTACGGATCGCCGGAACAGCTGTCCGGTGAGGTGGTCGATCACCGATCCGACCAGTACTCGCTGGCCTGCACCCTGTTCGCGGTGCTCACCGGCCGGTCACCGTATGCCTCCACCAACCCGGGACAGGTGGTGATGGGCCATATCTCGCAACCGCCACCGCGACTCACCGCCACCCGCCCCGACCTGCCCGCCGCGGTCGACGCGGCACTCGCCCGCGCCATGGCGAAGAAACGCGACGAGCGGTACCACAGCTGCGGTGAATTCACCGCGGCCGTGCGCGACGCGCTCGAAGGCAGACATGCCGCGGCGCCGCGGCGCACCCCGGCGACACCGGTTCCGGTCGCCCACCCCGCGGCCACCGCCGTCCCTCCGGCAGAACGAGCCGATCGGCAGTCCCGGCCGCGTCCGGTACCCGTACAACAGCGGATGGTGACCGATCCGCGGCCCCCTGCCCCGGATCCGCGATCCGCGGTGCCGCCGTGGTCGCCCGTGCCACGCGCGCCGGAACCGAAGCCGTCCCGCGCGACCGCTCTCATCGCCGGGGTCGCCACCCTGCTGGTCGCGGTCTTCCCGCTGTTCGTCTTCTGTGTCGGGCTGGTGGAGACGGCCCGGATGATCACGCAAGCCGATCCCGGCGGCCGGGCGGACCTGGGATATTCCCTGCTCGCGCTGCTGTTCATCGGCCTGGTCACGCTGCTGTGGATCAGCGCGGGTGTGCCCC
>JABFXT010000621.1 GCA_013361595.1 Nocardia sp.
GGCGCCGTGGGTGACCAGCCGTTCGCTCATCTCGCCGGCCTGATCCTTGGTCCGGGGCACCAGCACGGTCCAGCCGTAGAGCGCCCGGGACTCCCACCACGACATCTTCGACCGCTGCGCGACCGCCTTGCCGATGGTGACCACCAGCGGGCCCACCAGTTCGGAGGCGGCACTGTTCAACGTGGCCAGGGTGGCTTCGATGGTGCGCTGCTGCCGGGTGGTGCCGCGCACCGTCACCGCGACCGGGGTCTGCGGCGCCATACCGTGTTCCACCAGGGCACTGGCGGTTTCGGCCAGATGCCCCGAGGTGGCGTGCAGCACCAGTGGCCCGGGCGCGGCCGCGAGAGCGGGCCAGTCCACTTCGCCGCGCACATCGGCTTCGGTGTGACCGGAACCCAGCGCGATACCGGCGTAACTGGGTACCGCCGATCCGGACGGCAGCCCGGGCAGCACCTCGAAAACGATATGCGACCGGGTGACCGCGGTGACCTCGGCGATCACCGCGTCGGTGGTGAGCGGATCGCCGGAGACCACCCGCACCACATCGTGGCCGGCCTTGGCCTCGGTGATCAGGGTCTTGGCGACCTCGGCGGGATCGCCCAGGGCGGGCCGGACATCCACCGGCCGCTCACCGTCCGGTTCGGGTTCGACCTCGGTGCCGATCAGCGCGAGCACCCCGGCGTCCACGTCGGGGTCGGTGAACGCGAGGGTGGCCCGGCCCAGCACTTCGCGCGATCGGGTGGTCAGCAATGCCGGGTCCCCCGGGCCCGATCCGACGAACAGGATCCGCCCCGGATGCTTCTTGCTGGCTCGACTCATCGGTTGTTCTCCATTGGACTGGGTTCGGTGAAGTCCGTGGCGGGGCTCGTTCCCGCGGTAGCGGTGCTCGTTCCCACCGGGGTGGTGCTGTTCCCGGCTCTCGCGAGATCCGGTTCCGCGATGCCGGATTCGGCAGCGAGTAGCTCGTGCGCACCCAGCTCCAGCAGTTCGCGGGCCAGGGCGCGGCCGAGTTCGGCGGCCTCGGCCGGTGCACCCACCGTCGAGGCCCTTATCACATCGGAACCGTCGACCGCGGCGGCGCAGCCGCGCAGCGACAGTTCCTCGACGATGCGTCCGTCGTCGTCCAAGGACTCGACGAGTTCGGCGATCGCTCCGACGGGCGCGGTGCAGCCCGCCTCGAGTTCGGCGAGCAGCGCTCGTTCCGCGACGACGGCCGTTCTGGTGGCCGGGTCGTCGAGAACAGCGAGCAGCTCGATCAAATCTGTGTCGTCGGCGCGGCATTCGACGGCCAGCGCGCCCTGGGCGGGTGCGGGCAGGATCTGCACCGGCTCCAGCGCCTCGGTGACGGCATCCAACCGGCCGATCCGGGCCAGTCCGGCCCGGGCGACCACGACAGCGTCGAGTTTGCCCTCGGCGACCTGACGCAGCCGGGTGTCGAGATTGCCGCGCAGCGGCCGGATCTCCAGCCCCAGGCCCAGTGCGCGCACCTGCGCTATCCGGCGCGGCGCGGAAGTGCCGACCACCGCGCCCGGCGGTAGTTCGCCGAGCACCAGGCCGTCGCGCGCGACGAGAGCGTCCCGCGGGTCCTGGCGCGGCGGCACCGCGGCGAGCGCGAAACGGTCGTCGGGGGCAGTGGGCAGGTCTTTGTAGGAGTGCACCGCGATATCGATGTTCGCGGCGGCGAGTTCGGAACGCAGCGCGCTGGTGAAAACGCCCACGCCGATCTCCTCGACCGGATCTCCGGACAGATCCCCCGGCGTTTCCACGATGACCAGTTCGGCCGGCTGTCCGGTCGCGATCAACGCGTCGCGCACATCCCCGGCCTGGGTCCGTGCCAGCAGACTGCCCCGGGTGCCGATACGCCACGGCCGTCGCCCGGCGGCCGTGGGGTCCCCGGCGACCGCGGCAGAGCCCTGCAGGATTGTCATGTCGACTGCTCCTGTTCGTCTTCGTGGCTACCGGGTGTGAAATCGTCGGCCAGCGCGATATCGCCGTCCAGGCCCATCCAGCCGGCACCGTTGTGTTCGGCCCGGCTGATCTCCATCGGCGCCGCGACCGCCTGGGCCGATCCGGGTTTCAGTTCGAACAGTTCGCGCAGCGCCTCGGCGTAGCTGTCTCCGCCCGGTGTGCTGGCCAGCTGTTTGACCCGCACCGTCGGTGCGTGCAGCAATTTGTCCACGACCCGCCGGACCGTGCGCGCGACCTCGTCGCGTTCGGGGTCGGCCAGTCGCGGCAGCCGCGAATCCAGCCGCAGCAGTTCGGCCTCCACGACTTCGGCGGCCCGCTGTCGCAGCGCGGCGACGGTCGGGGTGACCTCCGCCATCCGCTGTCCGGTGAGGTACTTGGCCAGTTCCTCGGCCACGATGGCGCGGGCGGCGGCGGTATCGCCGGCCGCGGCGCCGGCGGCCGGGTCGTGCTGGAGGGTTTCGATATCGATCACGGTGACACCGGGGAGCCCGGCGACCGCGTGGTCCACGTCACGGGGTAGGCCGAGATCGCAGAACACCATCGGCCGGCCGACTCCGCGATCGGGATCCGACAGGGCGTTGTGCGCGTCGGCCAGGGTGACCACCGATACCACCGCGCCGGTGCAGGTGACCACCACGTCGGCCACCGAGAGCGCCTCGGAGAGCCGGGACAGTTCGAAGGCCTGCCCCGCCACCCCGTGGGATTCCGCTGTCGCGGCGAGCCGTTCGGCGCGTTCGATGGTGCGGTTGACCACCAGGATCCGCCCGATACCGGCGCGGGCCAGATGCGCGACCGACAGGCCGCCCATCGCGCCGGCGCCGATCACCGCGGCCGTCCGGCCGGTCAGCGGGCCGAGAACCGTGGTCGCCCGATCCAGGGCCACCGACACCACCGAGGCACCGGCCCGGTCGATCCCGGTTTCCGAATGCACCCGCTTACCGACGCGCAGCGCCTGCTGGGAGAGTTCGTGCAGGGTCCGGCCGACGGCCTGCTGGGCATCGGCGGTGGTGTATGCGCTACGGATCTGGCTGAGCACCTGCTGTTCGCCGACGACCATCGAATCCAGGCCGCTGGCCACCGCGAACAGATGTTCGGCGGCGGCCTCGCTGTAGCGGACGTAGGCGTGCCGGGTCAGTTCCGGCATCGGCAACCCGGAGTGCGCGGTCAGCAGTTCACCGACATCGGCGAGGCCACCGTGGAAGGCGTCGACCACGGCGTAGATCTCCACCCGGTTGCAGGTCGAGACGATCATCGCTTCGGAGATATGGCTCGAGGCCAGCATGCGGTCGATCAGCTTGGGGCGGTCGGTATCGGTGATCGCCACCTTCTCCAACATCGCAACAGGCGCGCTGCGATGTGAGATGCCGACGAGAAGAACACTCATGGTGTGACCACCGATCCCTTGCTGGTTGGCTCCGTTGCCGTATGCGAGGTCGTCTGGGCGGCCTGCGCCGCACAATGGGAAAGCCCGGCGGTACCCGGCGTCGGATGCGCGGGCATCCGGCGGGCGATCCGGCCGGAGCCGTTCAGCGGGTGGGCGGACGGCACGGCACTACTGTTGACAACGCCACCCGCAGCGGGATCGTTCGCCGGTTCGGTGGCGTTGTCCGCCACATTTCCGGTGGTCGTACCGTCGACCGCGGTGGTGGACGCGGACTCGTCGGGATCGGCATTGCGGACCCGCTCGAACGAGAGCATCTGCATTTCCACCGCGAGATCCACCCGCCGCAGCTCGACACCCCGCGGTGCGGTCAGCGGGCACAACGCGAAGCTCAGGATCGACTGCACCCCGGCGGCGACCAGTTCGTCGCACACCCGCTGGGCGGCGTCGTCGGGTACCGCGATCACCGCGATGGTCGGGCGCAGCGCCGCGATATCGCCGGTGAGCCCGGTCGCGTCGCGCACCCGCAGGCCCTCGACATCACGGCCGATCACCTCGGGGTCGTTGTCGAAGACCCCGACCACCGTGAAACCGCGCCGCCGGAATCCGCGATAGCCGACGAGCGCACGGCCGAGATTGCCGGCACCGACCAGGACCACGCGGTGCCCACCGGACAGTCCGAGCACGTCCTCGATCCGGGCCCGCAGCCGAGCCACGTCGTAGCCCACACCGCGAACTCCGTTCGGGCCCAGGAAAGACAGGTCCTTGCGGAGTTTGGCCGAATTGACACCCGCCGCGACAGCCAGTTCCTCACTGGATACGATGGCCACACCGTCATCGGTCAGCAGGGCGAGCACCCGGAGATAGGTGGCCAGCCGCGCCACCGTAGCCTGGGGAATACCCTTCTGCAGTGTGCGGGTGGTGACGTTGGGAGCATCGCCGGAGACGTCGCGCGTCTCATGGTGCTCTGTCACGTCCTCGGCTCCTCGTCCGGGCCGAAGAGGCCCGGGTGCTCGGCGACCTCCGCTGCGGTCCATGCGCCGATGACGGGGTCGGATATCGGGTTGATTCACCTGCTACCGGCGGCCGGATACTCGCCCCGGCCTGCGGTTCGCGTGCCACCACCGTAACTGCTTGTGAACCCATGCACAAAGTCGGTGAAATTCGACTCATTTTGTGTCGCGACCTCACCTTGTACGATCCCCTGCCGGAATTCGGACAATGTCAGCGAAACAGGTCGGCCCGCAGTCGTGTCTCGTCGACATCGAAATAGCTGTGCTCACGGCCGTCGAGCAGCACTACCGGCAGCCGGTCACCGTATTCGGCGCGCAGGCCGGGATCGGTGGCGGCGGCCGCGTCCACATCCACACTGCCCACCTCGATACCGAATTCCGCGCAGATCCCGCGCAACTGTTCCAGCGCTCGTTCACACATCCCGCAGCCGGCGCGGGTCAGCAGGGTCACTTCGTGGGTAGTGGGAGTGCTCATGAGCACTATTCAACCGCTCTCCGGTACGACGGTGCGGCCCTGGCCGGTCTCGCGCCCTTCCCTACCGCCGGGCTACCTCCACATTCGCGGCGGCCCGGCGCGGGGCTGTCGATGGGCTCCGCCCGGCGGTACCCATTAGTGTGGACGTGATTCGCGCGAACAGGCGGAGGTACTGGTGCCGGAACGATCGAAGGTGGGGAAATCCGGGTTCATCGCGGGCCGGTTCGGGGAACTTCCGGTCCGATGGAATCTGGGCCCGCTCGGACAGGGTCTGTCCGAGCAGCTCGCGCGTATCTCGCGCAGCCCGTTCGGACCCAGCGAGGAGGAGGTCCGCGCCAATGTCGCCGGCGAGGCGAGCGCGGACGCCGCCCTCGCCCTGCAGGACGCCGAGCGGGCGGCCACCGGCGTCCCGCCGCAGGAGATCCCCCGGGACCTCACGGCGGCAGCTTTCTTCGATGTCGACAACACCATGGTGCAGGGCGCCTCGATCGTGCATTTCGCCCGAGGTCTGGCCGCGCGCAAATACTTTCGCAGCGCCGACCTGATCGATATCGCGTGGAAGCAGGTGAAGTTCCGGATCACCGGCAAAGAGAGCAGCACCGATATGGCCACCGGCAAGGAAAAAGCTCTCGAATTCATCGCCGGCCGCTCCACCGCCGAACTCGCCGCCCTCGGTGAGGAGATCTACGACGAGATCATCGCCGACAAGATCTGGCCCGGCACCCGGGCCCTGGCACAGATGCATCTCGATGCCGGACAACAGGTCTGGCTGGTCACCGCGACCCCGGTCGAGCTCGCGCAGGTGATCGCCAAGCGGCTCGGTCTGACCGGCGCCCTCGGCACCGTCGCCGAAAGCGTCGACGGGAAGTTCACCGGCCGTCTGGTCGGCGATATCCTGCACGGTCTCGGCAAAGCGCACGCGGTCCGCGCCCTGGCCATTCGCGAGGGTCTGAACCTCAAACGCTGCACCGCCTACTCCGACAGCCACAACGATGTCCCCATGCTGTCGCTCACCGGCACCGCGATCGCGATCAATCCGGATTCCGACCTACGCGAGGTCGCCAAATCCCGCGGCTGGGAGATCCGCGATTTCCGCACCGGCCGCAAAGCGGCCAAGATCGGCGTCCCCACGGCACTGGCGCTGGGCGCCGCCGGCGGCGCGGTGGCCGCCGCCGTCACCCGCCGCAAGAGCACCCGGTAATCCCAGCGTCCACTGGACACCGGGATCTCGGTGGCCGCTGGACACCTTCCGCGCGCTGCCGGAGGTAAGCGTTGTCAGCCCTTCACCCCATGAAGGCGTTGCGGCGTTTGATCAGCAGTTTGTAGAGGGTCTGCTGGATCGTTTCGCGGACCTGGTCGGTGACCTCGAACATGAGCATCGGGTCGTCGGCGTCCTCCGCCTGGTATCCGGTGGTGTCGATCGGGGCGCCGAATTCGATGTACCACTTCGAGGGCAGTGGTACCGCGCCCAGCGGACCCAGGTGCGGAAACGTGGGGGTCACCGGGAAGTAGGGCAGGCCGAGGAGCCGGGCCAACGGCTTGATATCGGCGAGCTTCGGATAGATCTCCTCCGAGCCCACGATCGAGCAAGGGATGATCGGCACCCCCGCGCGTACGGCCGCGGCCACGAATCCGCCGCGCCCGAAGCGCTGCAGTTTGTACCGGTCCGCGTACTTCTTGCCGACACCTTTGAAGCCTTCCGGGAAGACCCCGGTGAGCTCGCCCGCGCTGAGGAGCCGTTCGGCGTCCGGACGGCAGGCCAGCGTATGGCCCGCCTTGCGGGCGAGAGTGCCCAGCATCGGCATCTCGAACACCAGATCGGCGGCCAGCAGACGCAGCGCGCGCTGTTTGGCGTGATGATCGTGCACCGCGAGCTGCAGCATGAGCCCGTCGATCGGGATCGTGCCGGCGTGATTGGCCACGATGAGGGCACCGCCCACCTCGGGTACGTTCTCCATCCCGGTGGTCTGCACCCGGAACCAGTTGTCGGCGAGCGGGCGCAGAGCCGGTAGCAGGACCGATTCGAGCAGGTGCTCGTCGAACCCGAATTCGTCGACCTGGTAGTCGCCGGTGAGGCGGCGCCGGGCGAATTCGGCGGTGCGGCCGATCTGCTTGCCGAGGGCGTCGCGCATCAGTTCGGATACCGAGCGCGGCGCGGCGGGTGTGGGCGGGGTGAGACGGTCGGTCAGCGAGGTCACCGACCGGTCGGCAGGACCGGTCCAGGTACGTGCCGCGGTCCGTGGCCGCGGCACGGTGGCGAGGTCCTGCAATCTGATGACTTTGGCGACGTCGTTCATTGATGTGCTCCCGTACCGGCCCCGATGAGGCCGAGCAGTTTGTTTTCTGCGGCGTCGATCCACGATGGATCGACTACGGGCCGCGACACTGCGCCCCCGGTGAAGTCGTCGAACGCCTGTACCGTCGTCCAGCGCGGTTCGAACCCGAGTTCGCCGCGCATACGCGTCGTATCCAGACCACAACCGAACAGGAAATAATCGAGCTGCTCTGAACTGAAATCACGCATCACCGGACCCATGAGAGTCCGGCCGACGGTGCGGAACACCGACCAGGGTACCGGCATTGCGACCCGACCGGAACGGCGAACTGCCTGAGAAAGTGAAAGGGCGCCGTCACCGGCCACATTGAAGGTGCCGCCCGGGCCGGACCGGACAGCGTGTACCAGGGCCGCGACCGCGTCCTCCTCGTGCAGGAACTGCATCCGCGCGTCCCGGCCGAGCACGGTCGGAGTGATCGGAGAGCGCATCAGCTGCCCGGCCCGGGCTCCCAGGCCGGGACCCACCATCGGCGCGAGGCGCAGGGTGAGCACGGTGATATCCGGGCGGCGCCGAGCCAGACCGCGGGCGAAACCCTCGATCTCGATCATGTCCCGGGCGAACCATCCGCCCGGCGGCCTGCGTGCGCTCATCTCCTCCGTGAACTTCGCGGGATCCTTGGCACTCCCGCCGTATACCCCGGAACTCGAACGTGACACCACCCGGCGCACAATCGGTGATTTCTGGCAGACGGCGAACAGCTGCATCGCGCCGAGAACGTTCATATCTTTCATCGCGGCCCGGCCGCCGCCCGAGGGCGGTTGCGACAACACCGCGGTGTGCACGACGGTATCGACTTCATAACGCTCGATGACCTTGCGGATCAACGGGTT
>JABFXT010000007.1 GCA_013361595.1 Nocardia sp.
CCTCGGACCTCGGACCTCGGGCATCCGAAGTCGGGGCCCGCCCCGGCTCTGGAGCGACGGAGCGGGGGAGCGAAGCGGAGGAGCGTAGGAGTGAAGAACCGGGGTTGATAGGGCCCCGCCCCGCGACGCCGGAGGCGTCGCAATCCAACACTGCTAACATAGTGCTTGCAATTGCTAGCACCCTGACCTATCGTTGTACCTACAACGCCAGAAGGTGAGTGATGGCCGACCATCCGGAGGTTTCCAGCCTGCGCGCCGATGATCCGGCAGCGTCTGCCGGTGCCGGTGACAAGGCAGCTCGCGTGGTGAACGCGGCGCAGGACATCGGAGGTTTCATCCGGTCGCAGCGCGAAGCCGCGCAGGTTTCGTTGCGTCAGCTCGCCCTACTGGCAGGGGTGAGCAACCCGTATCTCAGCCAGATCGAGCGCGGGTTGCGTAACCCCTCCGCCGAAGTGCTCACGCAGATCGCCAAGGCGCTGCGGGTTTCTTCGGAGGTGTTGTACGTGCGCGCCGGCTACCTCGAGCAGCGGCCGCACAGTCCCGTCCGGGACGCCGTGCTCGCGGATTCCGCGATCAGCGAGCGGCAGAAACAGGTGCTCCTGGATATATACGAGTCGTTCCGCCGGGAGAACGGGCCGGAGGAAACGATCCCCCGGGACAGTGTTGTTCCACAACCGACAACCGACGCTCCACGCCAGGAGAACGATAAATGACCGAGAAGTACACCACTGCCAAACCACTGTTCGCCACCGTCGGCGCTACCGATGCTGTCTACACCGCGGTCGTGGACGCGGTGAGCCAGGTGCGGGAGCGCGCGACCGATGTCAACGGCCGGGTCGACGAGGCCCGTGAGCGGTTCGCCGGCCTGCCGGCCGATGTGCAGACCCAGTTCGAGCAGATCCGCGCCCGGTTGTCCGAACTGCCTTCCGAACTGCCGGAGGACCTCGCCGAACTGCGGGAGAAGTTCACCAGCGACGAACTGCGCAAACTCGCCGAGCAGTACTACCGCCAGGTGCTCGACATCTACGCGGATCTCGCGGTCCGCGGTGAGGAAACCGTCGAGCGGTTGCGCGCGAACCATCTGGTCGAGGAGCAGGTCGGCCGGGTGGAGACCCTGTACAAGGACGCCAGCAGCCGGGCCGAGGAGGTCATCGGCCGGGTGAACGGATTGATCGGCCGCGCGAAGACCGACGCCGCGCCCACCGCCGAGGCCCCGGCCGCTTCCGCCCCCACCGCGACCGAGGTCGTCGAGGCCGAAATCGTCGAGGTGGCCCCCGAGGTAGCACCCGAGCCCGTGCCCGCGCCGCCGGTGAAGAAGGCGCCCGCCGCGAAGAAGGCTCCGGCCGCGAAGAAGGCCGCCCCGGCCAAAAAGGCCACGCCGAAGAAGGCCTGACCTGCCGATCCACGCAAAGCGCCCCCGTGCACGTGCAGTGCCCGGGGGCGCTGCTCGTATCATGATGGGGTGGAACAGGTGTATGGCTTGACCGGGTGGATCATGGCCGCGCTGTGGCTGCTGGCAGCGAGCGCGACCGTTTTCGCGCTGGTGCACGCCGTGCGCCAGCGTTCCGACGCGTTCACCGCGGTCGACAAACTGACCAAACCCATCTGGCTGGGCATCCTGGGGGTGGCGATCCTGCTACTGCTGGTGAATTTCCTCAACCTGGGTCTGCTGGCGTTCATCGCGATCATCGCGACCGGTATCTATCTGGCCGACGTGCGCCCGAAGGTGGACGAGGTCCAGCGCGGCCCACGCTGGTAGCCGTGCTCATGGCCCCGCCTTCGGCGGGGCGGGTCGGGGCCCTCGTGACCCCGGTTCTTCACTCCTACGCTCCTCCGCTTCGCTCCCCCGCTCCGTCGCTCCAGAACCGGGGCGGGCCCCGACTGTGGATGTCGGCCGTCCGGTAGGGAGTGGCTTCTGGGCGAGTGCTGGTTCGGGGGGCCGGGGCAGCCTTGTCGAATCCCGGTACCCGGGCGTTCCAGGGTGGGCGCGAGGGGGTGTGCTCAGGATTCGGGAGGCGAAGTCCCGGGGGTACGACGGGGTGGTCGGCGGCCGGCAACAGCGGTGGGGACAGAGCGGGCCGCTCGGGTATCGGGGGATATGTGACGTATCCGAAAAATGGGCGAGTACGGGCGCTCGGTGTGGTGAGATCACCC
Organism: Nocardia sp.; assembly: GCA_013361595.1. Lineage (GTDB taxonomy): Bacteria > Actinomycetota > Actinomycetes > Mycobacteriales > Mycobacteriaceae > Nocardia. Next base: position 2,155 of record JABFXT010000007.1, read on the forward strand.
GGATCGTGGTGTGTGCGCTGGCGGGCACTCATTCCGCGCGTTACTGTGTCAATCGGTAACACAAAGGAGTGTGTCTTGATGCGTGCGACCATGCCGAAGGCCCTGACCGCCCTCGTCGATCAGATCGATGGGCTGTTCGAGGTGCACCGTGCGGGGCTGCGCACCCGCGGCGGATACCGCAACCCCGCATTGAATCCGCCGAGCGCCGAACATCAGGTGATCGATGTGCGTGCCGACGACGGGGCGCGCCTGCGGGTACACGCCTATGGGCCGCCGGACGCTCAGCCGGTGGTGCTGATCCACGGCTGGACCTGCAGCCTCGAATACTGGAACCCGCAGATCAACGCCTTCGCGGGGGAGTACCGGGTCATCGCCTTCGATCTGCGCGGGCACGGCGAGAGCGAATTCGGTGATCCGGATCAGCTCGACTGCCACCTGCTGGCCGACGACCTCTGCGCGGTGCTCGACGCGGTGCTGCGGCCGGGGCAGCGAGCGGTGCTGGTCGGACACAGCCTCGGCGCGATGACGTTGCAGGCGTGGGCGGGAAAGTATCCACAGCGGGTCGTCGATCAGGCCGCGGCCGTTCTGCTGGCCAATACCGGGCCGCATTCCCTGGTCGCCGAGACCACGGTGGTGCCGTTCTTCAACCGGCCGCTACCGCTGCTGAACCGGATGGTGCCGCTACCGGCCTGGCTCGGCCGGCACGGGCTGAGTGCCCGGATCGTGTTCCCGCCGGTGGCCGCGGTGCGCTGGATCTTCGCCCGGCAGATCATGAGCCTGGCCGCCGATCCGGAATCGATCGAATTCGGCATGAACATCGTGCGTTCCTGCCGCTCCCGCGTCCGCTCGGAGTTCGGGCTGCTGCTCGCGGAGATGGATCTCGGCGACGCGGCTCGTCACCTGGTGGTGCCTACCACGGTGGTGGCGGGGACAGCCGACGATATGACGCCGGCGGTGCACGCCGAGCAGATCGCCTCCTGGCTTCGGGAGACCGGCAACCTGGTGCGGTTCGTCCTGCTGCCCACCGGACACCTGGGCAACCTGGAAGAGATCGACCGGTTCGACGAGATCCTCGGCCAGGTGCTCAGATCGGTGCGGGAACCGGCCGAAGCTACCGGCTGACCCGCGCTCAGGAGAACACGACGGTACGCCGCCCGTGCACCAGCACTCGGCTCTCCAGATGCCAGCGCAGGCCGCGTGCCAGCACCACTCGTTCGATATCGCGGCCTTCGCGGACCATATCGGTCACGCTGTCGGCGTGGTCGACACGGATCACGTCCTGTTCGATGATGGGGCCCGCGTCCAGTTCGGCGGTCACATAGTGGCAGGTCGCGCCGATGAGTTTGACGCCCCGGACGAACGCTTGGTGATAGGGGCGGGCGCCGACGAACGAGGGCAGGAAACTGTGATGGATATTGATGGCCCGCCCGGCCCAGTGCTCGCACAGCTGCTCGGGTAGCACCTGCATGAACCGGGCCAGCACCACGGCGTCGGGAGAATGTGAGTCCACCAGTTCACGAACCTGTTCGAAGGCCGGCCCGCGTTCGGCCGGGTTCTTCGGGAACGGAACGTGATGGAACGGAATGCCGTGGGCCTCGGTGATCGCCGCCAGGTCCAGGTGGTTGCCGATCACGGCTTCGATAGTGGCGGGAAGCTCGCCGGAAGTGGCGCGGCCGAGCAGGTCGTGTAGGCAGTGCCCCTCCTTGCTCACCAGAACCACCGCGCGGCGCCGCACTCCCGAATCGTGGACCTGCCATTCCGTCCGCGGGCCGAGTTCGGCGGCGATCCGCTCGAACCGGCTGCGCAACTCCTCCACGCCGAACGGCACGGTGGAGGCCTTGATGGACTGCCTGGTGAAGAACCAGCCGGTCTCCAGGTCGGAGTGGTAACCGGCCTCCAGGATCGAGCCCCCGAATTCGGCGATGAACGAGGTGATGGTGGCGATGATGCCCGGGCGGTCGAGACAGCCCAGGGTGAGCACATAGCGTCGGCCGTCGGGGGTGGTGGCTGCGGAAACCATGACGTCATCCTGACAGGGCGGTCGCCGGCCGGGCGCCGCGACTCCGCGGTTTCCCGGCCGGCCGGGGGCTCCCGGGGCCCTCAGCGGGAAACCGGCCACCCGGTCACAGGTCGTAGAACGGGTCGGCGTAGCGGAATTCGCCGGCTATCTGGGAGTCGTAGGCGCTGAGCGGGCGGATCTGGAAATGGCTCGCCCATTCGGACCGGTCGGGGACTATGCCCAGGCGCGAACCCGGCTGGAAACCGAATCGAGGGTAGTAGTCGAGGCTGCCGAGCAGCCCGACGAGTGGTTCGTCCAGCGCATCGGCGGCACCGAGCACCGCGTGCATCAGCGCCGACCCCGCGCCGCGGCGCTGTAGATCGGGGCGGATCCCGATGGGGCCGAGGGCCAGGACGGGGAAAGGACCCACGGTCGCCCGGGTGACGCAGACATGTCCGGCGACGGTCTCCCGGTCGACGACGACCATCGACAGGGTGGGGATCCACCCGGGGTCGGTGCGCAGCCGGGACACCAGCGCCACCTCCGGCGGGGCACCCACCGGCGCGGCCCCGGCCGCGGGACCGGCCGCGGCGTAGTGCGGAGCGAAAGCGCTACGGTGCACGGCCGCGACGGCGTCGGCGTCGGTGGCTCGTTCACGGCGGATCAGCAACATCGTCCTCTCGTCGGAAGGCGATACGAGTGTGCGCGAGGAGTCCGAGGCGCGCAACGGAATTCGCCATGGGTGTGCCAGACTTTCGTCCCATGGCCGATTCCAAGTCGCTGACCAGGTCCGAGGTGGCCGCCATGATCGACCACACGCTGCTCGCCCCGGAGGCGACGAGCGCGGATGTTACCGCCGCCGTGGCCGAGGCCCGGGAACTCGGCGTATACGCGGTATGCGTTTCGCCGGCAATGCTGCCGGTGCGAGCACCGGGTCTGGTGGTGGCGACGGTCGCGGGATTCCCCTCCGGCAAGCATCACTCGCTGGTCAAAGGGGCAGAGGCGCGGCTCGCGGTGGAACAGGGGGCGGCCGAGGTCGATATGGTGATCGATATCGGCGCGGCGATCGCGGGCGATTTCGCGGCGGTACTCGCCGATATCATCGTGGTGCGCGAGGCGATCTCGGAGCGCGCGCTGCTGAAGGTGATCATCGAATCCGCCGCCCTTGCCGACGAGACGATCGTCGAGGTCTGCCGGACCGCCGAACGCGCGGGCGCCGATTTCGTGAAGACGTCCACCGGATTCCATCCCGCCGGCGGTGCCGAGGCGCGCGCGGTCCGGCTGATGGCCGAAACCGTCGGCGGTCGACTGGGAATCAAGGCCAGCGGCGGAATCCGTACCGCGGAAGCGGCGGCGGAGTTGATCGCCGCGGGCGCCACCCGGCTCGGGCTGTCCCGCTCCCGAGAGGTGCTCGGAGGTTTTCCCGACTGAGCACCGGCGGGGCTCAGCAGCTCGCATCGCCCTCGGGGGCGGCCGGCAGCTCGGTCGGGCCGCCCCGCAGGTCCACCTGGATGCCGTTATCGGTGACGCGCAGCGCGGTCGGTTGCAGGCCCATCGGGTAGGTCTGCAGGCTCTCGGTCATCAAGTCCACGACGCCCTGCGCGAGATCGTCGGGAACTCCGATACCGAGGAATTGCGCCTGGGCCACATCGATATCGACCTTGCCGTCCTTTATCTGCGGGGTGAGCTGCATGGCTCCGAAACCGCCCAGCACCTTCATGGTGAGCTGTCCGGTATCGGGGTCGGACTGTACATCGCTGACCAGGCCCTGCAGTGTCCGGGAGATACCGGAGTTGCTCCAGGTGACATCGGCACTCGAGCTCCCGACCGAGCTGCCGCTGTTGCTCCCCTTGGCCATCTCGATATCGTGGAATCGGGCGTGGACCTGCATATCGACGGCCGGCCCGAATTCGTCGCCCTTACTGTCGACATCCATCCGCGAGACCTTGCCGTCCACCCAGGTGAGCAGTAGCGGTTTGGCACCGAAGCCGACGTCGATCTGTGATCCCATCTCTTTCTCGAACTGTGAACTGATACAGCTCGCGATTCTGTGCCGCGCATACGCTTCACCGCCGATCAGCGCGGCCACCACGAGCACGATCACGGTGACCAGGGCGATCCCTACGGTCCGGCGACCGACCTTCGGGGCAGACAGGGACTTGGTGGGCATATTCGAGATTCTTCACGATGATTATGTGCCGGCTCTGTGGACCGGTTGTGGACGCATGGTGAATGTGCCGACGTCAGCGCCGGTCCCGCCCATTATTTTGTGATTCGGGTCACATGAACCCTTCCGCCTGTCCGGCGGGCGCGACCGCCGACCACGGAACGCTCAGGATGTTGTCCCGGAGGCGGCGCCGGTAAGCGTGCACCGGAAAGCCCTTTTCTCGCAGCAGGTCCGCCGCCGCCCGCCAGCGCACCCGTGGCCCGAAAACGGCGAGCGGCGCGGTATGCGACCAGGCGCGATCGGCCGCGCCGAGGAGGGCGTGCACACGTTCACCCGGCACATTGCGGTGGATCAGCGATTTGGGCAGGCGTTCGGCGAGATCGGAGGGACGCTCGACGGTGAACGGATCCCAGGCGAGAGTCAGGGTGCGCGGGCCCGAACGATCCAGGACCACCCAGGCGCACCGGCGGCCGAGCTCGTCGCAGGTGCCCTCGATCAACAGCCCGCCCGGGGCCAGCCCGGACAGAATCGTCGACCACGCTCCGGGCACTTCGGACTCCGGATACTGTCGCAGCACATTGAACGCGCGGACCAGCGCCGGGCGCAGGCCCGCCAATTCGAAACCGCCGCGAGCGAAGAGAACACCGTCACGAGCCGGCACCACCCGCCCCGGGTCGATCTCCAGCCCCACCACCCGCACATCCGGGCGCACAGTGCGCAACCGGGTGGCCAGCTCCAAGGTCGTCCACGGCTGGGCCCCGTAACCGAGATCCACCACCAGTGGGTCGGCGGTATCGCGCAGCACCCCGGAGATCCGCGGATCCCCGATCAGCTGGCGGTCGCTGCGGCGCAGCCGGTTGGTCCCGGTGGTGCCGCGGGTGACGGTGCCGAGCGGAATGCTCAGCCGGCCGGTTTTTGCTCGTCCAGCCATTTCTGGGTCACTTCGGCCTCGGCACGGAACAGATCCACCAGATTCACCAGCATCAGCTGTTCCAGCCGCGGACCCATCATCGGAATGAACACTTTGGCTTCCGACGACATCCGCATGGTGCAGCCGGTATCGGTCGGGAACAGCCGCGTCGTGCCCGTGAGACTGCCGGGTCCGGCGGGGATGGAAGCCGAATACTTGCCCTCGACCTCGGGGCCGAACGGGCCGAAGCTCTCCTTGCGCGTGATGACCATGTCCTTGCGCATCACCGACTGCGCGATCTCGGGCAAGGTCTCACGCGGCAGGATGTGGTGCAGGACCACCTCGATACCGTCCTCGCTCACATCCAGACTGATGACCTCGTTCGGCGAGTACTTCCGCATCTCGACCATCCGGGCCTCCCAGTAGTCCCGGTCGGTCAGCGCCGCGTAGACCTCTTTGGTGGTGTGCAGCGGGTAGCGGGCGGAATAGTCCAGTCGGCGAGCCATGGGCGGTAGGTTACCGCCCGGACCTGCCGCGGCCGTGGGAGGCCGGGCAGGCCCGACCCGGTGAACCAGCGGTCGGCCGCAACTACGCCCGCTCGGCGATCCAGGTGTTGGTGAACTCGGTCTCCTCGGCCAGCAGTTCGGTGAGGCGTTCGCCGATGGCCTCCTCGATCTTGCGCCCGAACAGCGGAACCTTCACCTCGATCGTGCCGGAGATCTCGGCGACCGCGCCGGAGGGCTCGTCGGTGGCGGTGATGGTGCCGCGGA
>JABFXT010000547.1 GCA_013361595.1 Nocardia sp.
ACGCTCGAATTCACCTGGAAACGACGCTGAGATCACCTGCCCGGCCACGGACGCCACAGTACGATCGGTGGCCTGTACACGGTGATCAGGCTACCGGCCACCGAGACGTCGGCGACGCCGTATCGGGAGGTCGAGGCCGCTTTCGATCCATCTCCCACGGCCGCCCGGGAATCCGGCTTTTCACGGGTGTGAGAATCGAGTGATGGATGACTACACGACTCATAAGCAGCGCGCCGAGGCGCTGCTCAGTGGCCTCACCGCCACCGACGCGGTCAGCGAGGCGGAGCGGCGGAACGTGATCGCTCGAGCGCAGGCACATGCCGCCCTCGCGCAGGCGGAAGCCCAGTGGGCAACCGCGGAGGCCATACGCGCACTCGGAATATCGCCGGCACGAAGCGCGGTCTGAACGAAGCGGACTGCCCGCCGACCAGCGGGTTCCTCGGTCTCATGTGCCGGTCGGTATTCGGTATACCGTCGGCCGCGGGATCAGCCCGTCGGCCACGCGGTTTCGTCGATCGCTAGCCACGGTGCGGTCGCGACGAGGGTCGGGGTCAGATCGGTGATCGCCCTGGTGCGACGATGCAGATGGGATTGGTCGGCATAGCCTGCCTCGACCGCGGCGTCCGCGGGCGAGCGACCCGCCGCCAGTAGATGGGCGGCATGGTCGAAGCGGACAAGGTCGGACGCGTGTTTGGGCGAGACTCCGATCCGGGTCCGGAAGTGAGCCCAGAGTCGCTGGCGAGTCCAACCGGTCTCGGTGGCGATGGTCTCGATGCGGAGCTGCCCTCTGGTCCGGACCGTCTGGTCCCACGCGTACGCCAATTCGGGTGCTACAGCGAATTTTCCGGGCGCCCGGCTTCGCAGGAACGCGCCGGTGAGGGCGAATCGGTCGTCCCAGGACGGTGTCGAACGGAGCCGCTCGGTCAGGATGGCAGCGCTGCCGCCCCATAGTTGCGGCAACGGTGTCACGGTACCGCCGATGATCTCGGTGTCTCGGAGAATCGCAGCGGCGACGACGGGGGACAGGCGGATCTGCAAGACCTCGCCGACCCCCGCGCTGGTGATGCGCAAGGCGCCGGCACGGAGGCCGATGATCGCGTTCCCCGCGACCGCGCCTCCGGGACCGTTGTGGACGATTCCGCGTTCGGTGAGATCGAGCAGGAGCGTGACCGAGGGATGCGGGATCATCGTGAGGTCCACGGGGCCGATGTCGTAGTAACGGAAACCCGCCATCCGGACTCCTGGAGTCGGGAGTCCGGCCGGAACGGCAATCTCGACCCGGCTCCAGTCCAGGGTGCCGGTAGCGGTCATGTATCCCAGGCTAGCCGTGGTCCGGACACCGTGACATTCGTACAAGATGGTACGCCGAGCCCTCGACGAGGCTTTCGGTATGAGCGAATCGATGCCCGGCCGGACACGTGCCGATACGACAGTCCGTGGGGTGCACGTAGTCATCGACGGGGACCCGGCGGCGCCGCCCTTACTGCTCATCCACGGTTCGGGCGGTACCGGTTCGATGTGGGCGCCGGTGGTGCCGTCGCTCGCCACGGCTTACCAGGTGATCACGATCGACCTTCCGGGATGCGGCCGATCCGAACCGGCGTCCACGTACGCCGTTCCACAGCAGGCGGATCGGACAGCGGCAGTGTTGGACGAGCTCGGGCTCCGGGATGTGAAGGTGGTCGGTCACTCCAGCGGGGGATACGTCGCCACCGCACTCGTGGAGCGTCGTCCGGACCTGGTCGGCGAGCTGGTCCTGGTCAGCACAGGGCCGAGCCCCGCAGCGCTGTCGGCCGAACCGGCGATCATCAAGGTGCTCACCTCGCCGCCCTTCGGCCCGCTCGTGTGGACGATTCGTACCGATTCGATGATCCGTCGTGGACTGGCGGCGACTGCGGCGGCCCCGATCACGCTGCCCGATAAAGTTGTAGCCGACCTGCGCAGGACGACCTATCGAGGGTTCCGCGCGATTCTCGCCGCCAATATGGACTACATCGTCGCGAGGGCCGTGCCCGAGCGCCTCATCGCCGCGGGGAAGCCCCTCCTCGTGATCTTCGGGGATTCCGACCCCCGGTGGGACCCGGCCTCGGCGCACCAGTACGAGGCGGTGCCGGGCGCCGAGCTCGAATACCTGCGCGGAGTCGGGCATTTGGCGATGCTCGAGGACTGCGACTCTCTCGCCCACTCGATACTGGGCTACCGCCGGTCTCCCCGGTAGGCGGTGCGGAACCGTTCGGCAGACTCGCGCAAGCGAGGAACCGGCGAGATCGAGAAC
>JABFXT010000593.1 GCA_013361595.1 Nocardia sp.
TCCGCGAAGGGCTCGGTCTATTTCCGAGGGGCTGTCCGCTGCCGGAATGTCCGTGTCGGATATATCCCGTTTCTATCCCCACCAGCCGAACCTCAGGCTGGTGGAGAAACTGATCGCCGAAGCCGGGCTACCTGGTGATCGCACGGCAATCAACGTGGACAGATACGGCAATACGTCCAATGCGAGCGTTCTCATCGGCCTGGCCGAGGACATCCGATCCGGTGTGGTCGAGCTCGGGAGCGGAGAACCGGTAGTCCTGGCATCGATCGGCGCCAATTTCCAGAACGGCGCACACGTAGTCCGCCTGTAGCGAGCCGAGCATGCGATCCGCGTGCTGTGGTCCAGCGCAGTTCGCCGGACCACAGCGCGACGGCGACTGTTCGGACGCGGTGAGAAGTCACGGGCGAGTGGCGTGCTCGCGCAACGAGTCGAGCCGGGCCAGCACGTCCGCGTGCCAACCCAGTGGCCCCGGCCCCTCCACGATGTCCCGGACCAGCTCGGCGTGTTTTCGAACAAGGGTCGCAGCGCGACGATCTCGGCGCGCCAGCGGTCGAGTTCCGTCCGGCTCAGATCGTTCGGTGTCCAGTCGGAACTTCGGCCCGATCCCGGCGCGAGGAAGTGGCTCACGAACGGATTGCCGCGGGGATCGGCCTCGAGCACCGGATGGAATGCCTCCGCATGGTCGTATCCGTAGACCTGGTCACCGTCGCGCAGCCAGTTGCCGGCCCGGTCCCAGTTGCCGACCAAGACATCCAGCAGACCGAGTTTACGGGCGCTCGGGGTGTTCTTTATCGCCTCCATGGACCTATGGCCGAACGGGTCGGCGTCGTCGGCATACATCGCCCACCCCGGCATCCGCTGCATGAGCACGCTCCCGGCTTCCCCGGCGGTGACCACTGGAGCGACCGGGGCTCCGATGACCCGACCGACCGCGGACACGAGGACTTCGGCGGCTTGATGCTTCGACGTCAGGTCGGATTTGTACAGCACTTCGAAACCGTCCGGGTACACGAAGAGTTCGACGCGGCTCCGCACGGAGGTCATATACGACGGTGTCCGAAGCTCCGGTTTCCCTGATCGATCAGCGGCGTGGAACCGCTCGACGAACTCGTCCGCGCCTGCCTTCACCGACAGGTCGGCATCGACTCCGGAGCGGGTCCCGCCATAACGGCGGACGATCGCGCCGGTCGCATCGGCGATCACGTTGCGCAGCCGCACGGCCACCGTCCCCACCACTCGGCCCCAGCTCTCGATCACCTCGGTCTCATCGATGAACTACGGCGACGAACAGCCTTCTCGTGATCCGTGGCCGATCCATACGCCCACCATCGCAGCCATATCGGCATGGACCATTTTGACCCAGGAGATCGGAGGTGGGCCGAACCGAGGTGACAGGTTGCCGCATCGAATTCCCCGGACAGCACAAAGGCCCCACTGTCGGTCCTCGAAGCGTATGCGGCGAAGCCGCGAACCTTCCAGGGCCGAACAGCGAGACCTCCGGGCATCGGCCGCTCGGCGCCACGGGCGGCGCCGAGCGTCAGCGCAGCGCGCGGGCCAGGTTGGCGTCCAGCGCGGCCAGGAACTCCTCGGTGGTCAGGTAACCCTGATCCCCACCGACCAGCGCCGCGAGATCCTTGGTCATCTGCCCGCCCTCGACGGTCTTGATGACGACATCCTCGAGGGTCTGCGCGAAACCGATCACCTCGGGGGTGTTGTCCAGCTTGCCCCGATGCTCCAGACCGCGGGTCCAGGCGAAGATCGACGCTATCGGATTGGTCGAGGTCGGCTTGCCCTGCTGATGCTGGCGGTAGTGCCGGGTGACCGTGCCGTGCGCGGCCTCGGCCTCACAGGTCTGCCCGTCCGGGGTCAGCAGCACCGAGGTCATCAGGCCGAGCGAGCCGAAGCCCTGCGCGACGGTATCGGACTGCACGTCGCCGTCGTAGTTCTTGCAGGCCCAGACGTAACCGCCCTCCCATTTCATGGAGGAGGCGACCATATCGTCGATCAGCCGGTGCTCGTAGGTGAGGCCGGCCGCCTCGAACTGGCTCTTGAACTCGGCCTCGAACACTTCCTCGAAGGTGTCCTTGAACATGCCGTCGTAGGCCTTGAGGATGGTGTTCTTGGTCGACATGTAGACCGGGTAGTTCTGCTGCAGCCCGTAGTTGAAGGAGGCGCGCGCGAAATCCTCGATGGACTTCTTGAAGTTGTACATACCCATGACGACGCCGCCGTCCTCGGGCATCTGCACGACCTCGTGCACGATGGGCTCGCTGCCGTCCTCGGGGGTGAAGGTGAGGGTGACGGTGCCGGCCTGGAAGACCTTGAAATCGGTGGCGCGGTACTGGTCGCCGAAGGCGTGACGGCCGATGATGATCGGCTTGGTCCAACCCGGTACCAGGCGCGGAACGTTGGAGATGATGATGGGCGCGCGGAAAATGGTGCCGCCGAGGATATTGCGGATGGTGCCGTTGGGCGACCGCCACATCTTCTTGAGACCGAACTCCTCGACGCGGGCCTCGTCCGGGGTGATCGTCGCGCATTTCACGCCGACGCCGTGCTGTTTGATGGCGTTGGCGGCGTCCACGGTGACCTGGTCGTCGGTCTTGTCGCGGTACTCGATGCCGAGGTCGTAGTACTCGAGGTTCACGTCGAGGTACGGGTGGATCAGCTTGTCCTTGATGAACTGCCAGATGATCCGCGTCATCTCGTCGCCGTCGAGTTCGACGACGGTGCCTTCAACCTTGATCTTGGACATGGATCTTCGTGTCCTCCTAAGACTGGTGCCCTCATTGCACGGCCAGGCGAACACGCTTGTGAGCGGACCCCAGCTGTTCAACAGACAACGTATACATCCCGCGTTGTCCACGAGACGTCTGGTGTAACCAAGACGAGCGTACTGCTAGTGGTTGTCTCACGCTGCAGCCAGCCCCGGTCGTGAGATCTCACATGGGTGAATCGCACCACAAGATTACCCGGTGGGCCCGTATGCCGATTTCGATCCGTATCGGCGCCCGGCTACCATATTCGGCAGGTCATGAGCGCCAGCGCCAAGCCCCGGCTCGCTGGCCGGCAACCCTCCTGCTGCGGTGGGGTGCTCCGGGTGATGACCGGGCTTCCGAGAGCCGGGAGCAAGCGCACGTCAGGAGGTTGTCGATTTGTGCCGGTGCTGGTCGCGTTGATAGCGGCGTTCTCACGATTCGACGAGAAATCCCCCATTTTCTGGAGCACGATATGACCGATCACAGCTTCGCCGCTGCGACCGTTGCCGGAGCGACCCGCCGGACACGGTCGGTCGCGTTCGGCGTCCTCGGTACCCGCACGCCCGGCCCCACGGCGTCGATTCATACGTTCCGGGCATCACCGGCCATCGGTTCCACGGAAGTCCTCGCGTGAAGGTGACCACCGAATCGACCACGGCGCGGCCCGTGGCCCAGTTACCGCCGGCCGACGGCACCCTCGGCCATATCGATATCGGCGAACTCACCCTGGAGAGCGGCGCCCGGTTGCCACAGGTCCGGCTGGCCGTGCAGCGCTGGGGTGAGCTGTCCCCGGCCATGGACAACATCGTGCTCATCGAGCACGCGCTCACCGGCGACTCCCATGTCGCGGGCGAGCCCACGGCCGCACATCCACAGGCGGGATGGTGGAACGGGATGGTCGGCCCCGGCGCGCCGATCGATACCGACGAGTGGTGCGTCGTCGCCACCAATGTGCTGGGTGGCTGCCAGGGCAGCACCGGTCCGGCCTCGCTCGCACCGGACGGCGCGCCGTGGGGTTCGCGTTTCCCGGAGATCTCCATCCGGGATCAGGTGACCGCGGAGCTGAAACTGTTCGATCTGCTGGGTGTGCCCCGGCTGGCCGCGGCGGTCGGCGGGTCGATGGGCGGTATGCGCGTCCTCGAATGGATGCTGCTGGCGCCGCAACGCCTGGCCGCCGCGCTCATCCTCGCGGTGGGCCCACGCGCCACGGCCGACCAGATCGGCACCCAGAGCACCCAGATCGCGGCCATCACCGGCGACCCGGACTGGCAGGGCGGCGACTATCACGGCACCGGTCGCGCGCCGATGGCCGGTATGGGTATCGCACGCCGGATCGCGCACCTCACCTACCGCACCGAGGTCGAGCTGGACAGCCGGTTCGCGAACAGCGCGCAGGAGGGTGAGGACCCGCGCAACGGTGGCCGCTACGCGGTGCAGAGCTACCTCGAGTACCAGGCCGAGAAGCTGGGGCGGCGTTTCGACCCGGCGACGTACGTGCTGCTGAGCGAGGCGATGAACCGGCACGATATCGGCCGCGGCCGCGGCGGTATCGAGGCCGCGATGGCCGCCACCGAGGTGCCGTGCATCGTCGGCGGTATCGATTCCGACCGGCTGTACCCGCTGCACACGCAACAGGAACTGGCCGACGGGCTGCCCGGTTGCCGGCATTTCGAGGTCATCAACTCCCGCGACGGCCACGACGCCTTCCTCACCGAAGCGGCGGCCATCGGCAAACTGCTGGTGCAGACGATGAATCTGGCCCGCGCCGGACGCTGATTCCCGGTCCTGGTCCCGGTCCGGTCCGGACGGGACCGGTCAGCCCACGCCGAGGGTATTGATGGTGGCGGCGAGGAAGACGATCGCACCGCCCAGCAAGGTCAGCGCACCCACATCGAACGGTTTGCTGCGGACGGCCAGCAGACCGACCCGAACCGTCGGCAGGCACAACCGGAACGCGGCCGCGATGAGGGCGGCACCACCGAAGAAGAAGGCGCCACGCCGCCAGCGATCCTGCGCGACGAACACCACGGCGATCAGCGCCACCACGGCAACCACCACCATCGGCAGATGGCAGCGGAGGAAACCGGCCCAACGGTTGCCGGTGCCGGGATCGTCGTCGGTTCCAGTCGCGGCGTCGGTCACGAGGGCGATTGTTCCAGATCCGGTGGGTCAGGTCTGCACGAGCGGTTCGTAGTCCGCTTCGGTGACGCCGAACGTCCAGGAGACGCCCTCCCGAGCGGTCCGGGTGGTCGGCGGTACCCGCAGCCAGTAGGTGCGACTGGTGCCGTCGAGTTCGGGCGTCGAAGCATCACCGTCGGCACTGCATCAGCTCCACAGAGCGTGGCCATGCCCGATCCCACTACCCCGCCGACCCGGTTCGAAGCCGGGCAATCCAGTCGGATCAGGGCACTTGCGCACACACGCGGGATAGGATCGGCCCGTGCACGAAGTGGGGGCGTGGCTGAAGTCTCTGATGTGGTGTCTGCTGGCCGCTTTCGTGTTCGTTCTGTTCGTAGGGGCGACCCGTATGCGACCACCGGCTTCCACCATCGGTGCCCTGGTGATAGTCCTGGTCACGCTGCGCACGATCACCCGGATGCCCGGGCTGGGACACGCCGGGGAGTGGCTACAGATTCGGTACCGGCAGCGCCGACGGAGTCGATCGGTGATGCGGGGGCGGTACGTTCCCCATACGATGCGGCCGCCGCCGCACGCCCGGCTGGCGGACGGGACGAACGGCTACCGTCTGATGGACGAACTCGCCGCCCATCACCGCGCCGGCGTCGAGCTCGACGCCGCGCTCACCGGCCGAACCGCGACCCGAGAAGATCTGCTGGAGTGGATACTCCAGGTTTCGGCGTCACTGTCCCGAATCGTGGCGGAACAGGCTGGCCGGGCACCGGCCCGTCCGGCCGACGAATTCTCCACCCTCGCAAGTGATATCGCCCTCGTCGATGCGGATTCGAGTGTTCGCACCGTCGCGCTGCTGCGACGATATCTCGCCCTCACGCTGAACTACGTTTCGGAGGTCCGCAAAGCGATGCCCGACTACATCGAAGCTTCCGGTCAGAGCCGACCGGCGCCACAGTACAATCAGACCTTCAACGCGCCGGTCAACCAGGCTGCGATGAAGATAGAGAACAACTCCTCCACGATTTCGACCGAGATCACCGGCGGTGATTCGGAAATGGTCACCGCGCTGCGGGCCATCGAGGCGGCGATCAGAGCCGAACCGGAACTCAGCGACGGGCAGCGTCTGGAACTGCTCGACAATCTCGGTGACCTGACCGACGCCGCGAACGCGTCACCCGAAGGCCGGCGGCGGGGCAGAATCCGGGCGGCGCTGGATGCGATCACGAACGCGGCGACCGCGGGAACCGAGCTCAACAGAGCCGTCGAAGCGTGGGGAGGTGTGCTGGGCGGGTTGATGTCCTGATCCAGGTGGATCGCTGAGGCACCCGCGCACAGCGAATGCCCCCGCGGTCCGGATCAGCGCAGCGCGGCGTTCTCGGCGAGTACCTTCTCCCGATGCTGCTCACGCAGCGCGGCATGATGCGGGCTGCGCCGGACCACCAGGTAGGCGATGGCCAGCACCACGAACCAGATGGGGGTCACCAGCAGCGCCTGGAGGGTATCGCTCTCCTGGGTGAGTGCCCAGATCAGGAAGACGAAGAACGCCAGCACGGCGTACACCATCGGGACACCGCCCGGCATCTTGAACGTCGACGCGGCGTGCAGTTGCGGGCGCCGTCGCCGGTACACCAGGTAGCTGGCCAGAATCATCGTCCAGACGAACATGAAGCACAGCGACGAAATGGTGGTGACGACGGTGAACGCCTCCACGATCGACTGGCCGGCGTAGAGCAGCACCACCCCGATCAGCAGGAACGCACACGAGAAACGCAACGCGTTGGCCGGGACCTTGCGCCGGGACAGCCGCCCGAACAGGGCGGGCGCGTCACCGTCGCCGGCCAGGCCGTACACCATCCGCGAAGTCGAGTAGATACCCGAGTTGGCACTGGATGTGGCGCTGGTCAGCACCACGAAGTTCACCACACTCGCGGCGATCCCGAGCCCGGCCAGCGAGAACATCGCCACGAACGGGCTCTCGTCGGCCGAGACCTGACGCCACGGGGTCACCGCGCAGATCACGATCAGCGCGCCGACGTAGAACAGCAGGACCCGGACCGGGATCGAGTTGATCGCCCGGGGCAGGGTGCGACCGGGATCCTTGGCCTCGGCAGCCGTGGTGCCCACCAGTTCGATCCCGACGAAGGCGAATACCGCGATCTGGAATCCGGCCACGAAACCCATGGGCCCGGTCGGGAAGAAACCGCCGTCGTTCCACAGGTTGGCCAGCGAGGCGGTGCTGCCGTTGTCACCGGTGAAACCGGTGATCACCATGACCAGGCCGGTCACGATCAGGGCGCCGATGGCGATCACCTTGATCAGCGCGAACCAGAACTCGGTCTCACCGAACGCGCGCACGGTCGGCAGGTTGAGCACCAGCAGAACGGCGATACACACCAGCGCGGGTATCCACAGCGGTAGATCCGCCCACCAGTACGACACGTATCCGGCGATCGCCACCACATCGGCGATACCGGTCACGACCCAGCAGAACCAGTAGGTCCAGCCGGTGAAGAATCCGGCCCACGGGCCGAGCAGGTCACCGGCGAAATCGCTGAACGATTTGTACTGGGAGTTCGACAGCAGCAGTTCCCCCATCGCCCGCATGACGAAGAAGAGGAAGAAGCCGATGACCATGTAGACGAGGATCACCGAGGGGCCCGCGAGCGAGATCGTCTTACCCGACCCCATGAAGAGACCGGTGCCGATGGCCCCGCCGATCGCGATCAGCTGGATATGTCGATTCGCCAGCTGGCGGCTCAGCTTTTCCGGGCCGCCGCCCGGATCGCTCACTCCGCTCGCGTCGTCACCTGAACCCCCGTGGCCCTGCAGCACGGCCATAATTCTCCCTCCGGAACCAATCGGACAGCCCATTCGACCATCAGCGATGGATTCGTGCAGAGTGGGCAGCCGTTACCGTATGCCGGAGCAGCCTATGGCGTGCTCCGCACCACACCGCCACCGCGGGGGTATTTCCGGTGGCAGGGGTAGGTGCGAGCGCGTCCGCGCCGATACTCGCGGGTGGCCGGTACCGCCGCGGCGGCCCGCCGATATCCGTGCGAGCCCCGGACCCGACCGACCGGTCCGGTGTAGAAGGACGGCTC
>JABFXT010000691.1 GCA_013361595.1 Nocardia sp.
GTGCTCGTCCTGAACGAGAGATGGGCGATCAACCGGGAGTACCTCGAGATATCGAACAAGATCTCCGTCGACGAGGGCTACCACCCACCGTTCGACGGTTCGGCCTGGCGGGCCCTTTTCGCACACGAATTGACCCATGTCGCCCAGTGGTACGCGGCCCGAGCGCTCGTACCGGATCCCGGGGAATCGCTGGATACCGACGTGCTGCGGCGGTACCAGGCCGAGGAATGGCGAAAGGTGCTGCCGCAGCTGGAGGAGCTGTTCGCCGGAAGCAATCGCCCCGCGGATTCCGGCGGGCTTGTCGCCTGGCTGCGGGAGGTGCTCTCCGGATACAGCTTCAAGGCGGACGGCACACCCAATTTCGGCGAAGCGTTCGCCGAAGCCCGCTCGGCGGTATTGCACGGCCTGCGTCCCGAACGGGCCGAGCAGATCCTGTATGCGCACCAGGTGGAATCGGCGCGGGCGGAAACAGAACGCAGACGTCACCACGGCGAGCAACCGGTCGCCTTCACCCCGGACGCGGTGTCTCCGGTCTCCGGTCTCCGGTCGATGCCCTCCGGTGACGAACCCGCGGCTCCGGAAGGAGCCATCGCCGCAGCAGGGGAGCCGACGGGCCCACCATCGGGGCTCGCCGCGCTCGGGCCGGAAACCTTCGCGAGAGTGGAGGCCGCCAAACGGGAGCTGGCCGCGCTACCCGGCTATGAGTACATCGTCGATCTGCCCATGCCCGAACCTGGAGACACCTTCGGTGCCGACTGGATCGGTAATCGGGGGAAATGGCTCACTGCGCTGCAGGACGGAAAATTCGACGAACTGGGTGACATCGAACTCACCGAGAAGGATTTCATCGAACTCCACCGGATCGTCCAGCGCTTTCCCCTCTATATGACGCTCGCGTTGATCGTCGCGGGCGGACTGTCGGTCGATCAGCTGCTGAACATCCGCAAAATGGGCTGGGGGCAGCTGTTCGTCAAGCAGACGAAGATCACGAGCGACGGTGAGACGATCGACGTCTGGAAGTTCCGGACCATGCGGAAGGGCAACCCGCTGGAGCCGAGTAGCCGGAAAATCGAGGACAAGACGACCCTGCTCTCGCGATTCGCGCGCGATACCTCCCTCGACGAGCTGCCGCAGCTGCTGGCGATCGCCACCGGCACGATGCAGTACTTCTCCGGCCGCCCGCTCCTCGACGAGGACCACGAGCGGATGAAAGCCGTGCACACTGCCGAAGAGTACGAATTCTGGGTCAACCATCAGAAGGACGATCTGTGGTCGGCACTGCATTTCCCTGGCTGCCGGGCGCACGAACCCGAGAGCGAAACATATCTGCGGGCGCGGTATCTCGCCGCCTATATCTGGTCGGAAGTCGGCAGCAGAGCGGCCCAGGAATACATGATGAAGGTCGTCGATCGTTACCTGGCGAGCGTCGTGACACAGAAGGCACCGATTCTGCTGATCGATACGGCCGAGGGCATTCTCCGCGGTATGGCCGAACTCCTGCCCGGTAACTCGGGGCAACAGTTCCTGGACGGGGCCGACAGTGTGGTCGGTGGTCCGGTCAGGCGGATCGTAGAGACGGTGCGGGACACCGCGAACCGTATTTCGAATCGGGTCTATCCGCTCCCCGGCGGGCCCGAACCAGTCGGTTTCCAACGGCGGAAGATGCGCGCCGCGATCGACTTCGTCGACGGCGAAATCGCTGAACCCGGCGCTGTGGCGACACCGGGGCCGGTGGCCGTGCCGCCGCCCGCACGGACCCCGTGGAGTCGTGGCCGCGCACGGACCCGGCAGCTGAACGACTGCGTGGCGAGCGCCGCACGGTTCCTCTGGGCGCTGGGTAACGACCGGGCGGCCGCTCCGGCCGCCGGGGCCAAGGGTTGGCGTGCGTTGCAGACCGCCATCGGCGCCAAACTCCAACCGGTGCCCCTTGTCCGGACCACGGCGGGCGCCGACCCGCTCCGGTTCGTCGCCGATGCCGTGGCAGATCCGGCCAACGCGCTCGATTCCGCTGTCGTGCTCGTGGACGACGGCGAGCGTATGCACACCTACGTGGTCACGAATATCGCGGGTACGGCCTTCATCCACGATACGGCCATCGACCGGACGGATACGGAGACCGATTCGGAGGAGGAGCTCATTCCGCGGGTGCGGTCCGTGGACGATTGGGAACAGCCCTACACGCGAGTCCAGCGCGCCCACGTCGCCTATTTCACCACCGATGAAGCCGGCGGGCTCGAGGATGTCCATCGCGACACTGCGTGGAACACCGAGTGGGCGCCGCCACGGGATGGGGAGATCACCGGGCCACCCACGGATGCGGACGAGCCCACCCCGGACGAGCCGGTCGCCGACCGGGAGGTTTCCGAGGGGCTCGCCGGGACCCGGGACCGCGTGCCGAACCCGCGGTCGTCCGAATCCGGCCGGCCCACCGAGCGGGAGACGCCGGCGGAAGGCCGTGACCGTCCGCGGACGTCGGCGCCGCAGCCCACCGACTATCCAGCCGAACTCGACACCGGGCCGGAACCGGCGAATCCGAATTCGTCCCTGCCGGCGGATCCGCCGCTCACGGCCGCCGAGACCGTCGGGGCCCACCGCGCTGTGGCGAAACTACGCGACCACCTCGGACCCGGCGCCCGTCCGGAATCGCTGCTGGCCCGCGTCGATCCCGCCGCTGTCGTGGCCGGGGCCCGGGCGCGCGCGGTGGCGAACGCGGGCTGGTGGCATGCGCTGTCTCCGGCGGAACAGCGGGGATTTCTCCGGATGTACCCGCATCTGACGGGAAACGCCGACGGTATCCCCTACCGGGTGCGCGACCGGGCCAACCGTCTCTATGTCACCCGTGAGCTGGAACGGTTCCTGCGTCGCAAACCGCCGCGGGGCTGGCGCAGTCACGAACTGACCACCGAAGAACGGATCCGGCTGCGCAATCTGCTGGAGACGCGTAACCAGCTGGCGGTGATCGAACGCGAATCCCGGGCGGTCGGCGTGGAGACAGTTCAGCTGATCGCCTTCGACCCGGGCGCCTACGGGGGCAACGGCCGGATCGCGATATCGCACGGTGACGCCGACGCCGCGCAGCTGGTCACCCGCCATATCGGCGGTGTGGGCGCCCGCCTGCGCGCGGTCCACAACCGTTCGACGTTCGTGCTGGCTCAGCTCGAGACGGCGATGCGGCTGAATCCCGGTGTCTCCATGGCCGCCATCAACGATATCGGTTACCGGCATCCGACCACGGCTTCCGAGGTCGGGAATCACCTGTTGGCCGAGGTCGGCGGGTACGTGGTGGCCCGGGATCTGGTTTCCTACAACGCGACTCGGGAAGCGCAGGCCGCGCTTCCCGGCGGGGCTCCGGTACCGGAGCTGCATACGCTCACCGGCCACAGTTTCGGGTCGACCACAGTCTGCTACGCCGGGCGAGACGGGCGCCTGGCGAACGAGATAGATCAGATCATCCTGTCGGGGTCACCGGGCGCGGGTCCGATCACCCATGCCGGCCAGTTCGGCGTCGGCGAGGAGAACGTATACGTGATGGCGGCCTATCGCGACCTGATCACCTGGCTCGGCGCCGAGCATCCGGGTAAGGCGGGGCGGCTGTTCAACCGTGGTCTGGGTCCCGACCCGGCGGTCGCGGCATGGGGCGGGCGCCGGGTCAAGGTGATGCCGCCGGATCTTCCCGAATTCCATGGAATCAAGAGCCTCAAGGCCGTGCACCAGGGCTACAACGCCTACGCCGACCCCACGGCCCGCATCCCGGCGGTATCCCTGCTCAACTTCGGGCTGATCACCGTCGGCCGCGGGAACGATACGGTCCCGGCTACGCCGCGCGGCGATTCTCCGGCCCGCTGGCGGCGTATCGCCAGTGTGCCCATCGACCCGGAGCGGTCCCGGCGCCCGGGTGGCGGCCCGGTCGATCCACCACCCGGGCAGTCTCCGGCGCAGACCGGTTTCGATATCCGTCAGGCGGCGGACCTCCCCGTGCGCCGCGTTCGCGGGCGGTCGTTCACCCGCGAACCCGGTCATGTCGGGCCGGAGCTCGGCTTCCATCATCACCCGGACGACCCGGATCCGGAATCGTGGTATGCCGGGACCGAATCCTCGGAGGGCGAAGGTCGGGACGCGGCGAGTACACCGTGGTCCGAGACGACGCTCGGCGCCGCCGAGGCGTCGCGCGGGGCGCAGGAATTCGAGGGCGAGACCGACGATTCACTGTTTGTGGTGGCACCCGGCGCACGCGAGAGCCTGGCCCACGACGAACCGTTGTTCGTAGCGGACGCACTGGATCCAGGGGACGAGGACGAATTCCTGATCGCCGACGACGCGCAGGTGCGGTTTCATCCGGACCTGGCAGGACTGCTGCCGGCCGCGGACTATCGAGTGCGGGGGACGTCGGAAGGCCTCGAGATGTCACCTCGAGCCGCGGCGGCATTGCGCCGGGCCGCCGTGACGCATGGCGAACAGCACGATGGGAACAACAATCGTGTTCACTTGTTCGGCGATTTCGCGGTGCGCGAGCCGAAATCGGAGGTGGATTCCAGCACGAATTCGCTGGTTGCCGACTATCAATTATGGCCGCACGAATATCGCACAATCGAAGCCATAGTGCGGACCGCCGTCCGGCTGGAGCTTCCCCGGCTGGTCGCCCGGCTGCCGCAGATCCTGTACGTGGAAACCGACGAGGCCGGCAACGTCGTGTTCGAGATACACCGGCGGATCCACGGGCGACCGGTGGACAGACTGTACCTTTCGGAGGTCAGGTCCTTGCTCACGGATCTGGAACCGGTCTTCGCGGAGATACCTGTTCCCCAGGAGCTCTTGCCGTTGCCCGAGGGCTATCCGGCTTCCGGGGATTCGGCGGGTTTCTTCACGATGCTGGTCGATCATCTGGAAAGCCAGTATCAGACGGCTCGGCGTGACGAGGTGATCGGCCCAGTGTTGCGCGTTCTCGGACTTCCGGATTCGTTGGCTCCCGAGCTCTCCGCACTCGCCGCACAGGTGCGCTCTCAGCCCTTCCGGCTGTTACACGCCGATATCACCAGCGCGAATATCCTCGGCCTCGGAAAAGATGCCGCGGTACTGGTCGATTTCGGTCTTGCCTTGTACGGCCCACCCGATTTCGAACTGGCGATACTACTCCAACGTGATGCCAAGGGTGCCACCGAAAACAGCTTCATTCCTGCCGCACTCCAGCCGTATATCACCCTGCTCGACGCTATGCGGGTCTTCAACGATCTGGTGCGCCTCATTCAGCAAACGGACTATCGCGTTCTCGACCCCACGCGGGCGCAGGTGACGGCGCACTATCTGACGCGCGCGCTGCCGAGGGCCGAAGACATCTGGCGGAAAGACGGTTTCACCGTCGCGAATACCCTGGCATTCATCCGTAGAATTCTGCGGTTGATCGAGGACCTCGCCGCCAGTTCTCCGCTGTACGTGGCGGACGGGGCCGCTGCGCTCCTGCGACCCGATTCCGCGGCAGACCCCGAGGCGCAGCAGTAGGCCTCACGGCCGAACGAGCACCGCGGGTTGCAGTTCGAATACGAAATGACCGGTACCGGGCGGGCCGCGGGTTCCGTTCTACGCCGCGGAGATCGCTCGGGCACCGCACCCCTTCTATCGTGAAATGCGCCGTCGATACGGCGCGGTGGTGCCGTGGAGCTGGCTCCCGGCGTCCCGGGCCTTTCCGACGTGCGCTGACCGCATTGCCGGTGGTGTTTCCCGAATCCGCGCCGCTGGCGATCTAGTCGCTCGCCCGGATCGGCTGCGCCGGTGATCCGGATGCCGGTTCGATCGGGTGCCGGCCGACTGCCACCGAAAGTTCGCGACCTTTTCGCCAGATATCTCCGAACGACCATCAGGCGCGGAACATTCGGTGGCATTCGTCTATGCCCGGCCTGCGGTCTGGGCCGGGAGTGCGTACATATCAGCGATCACGGCCGGCCGGTGGCGAACGCCTGTACCGCGCCGAGGAACTCCGGGCCGCCGACGATGTATCCGCCGACGGTCCCACCGATCAGCACGCCCGCGGGGATGCTGATCCCCCAGATGAGGGGCAGGCATGCCCCGAGGAGGCCGCCCACGATGGCGCCGCCGACGACGCCGGGCATGTTCTTGTCGATCTGCTGCCGCAGCCGGTCGTAGGAGCTGATGTCCCGCAGTTCCGCGATATCTTCCGCTGTCGGGGCCGGTGTCAGCCGCAGGGTGCGGCCGTCCGCACCGATGTGCTGTGCCACGGCGATGGAGCGCTCGCCAGTGGTCACCACGGCCCCGTCGACCGGCGAAACGGTGACCCGGTAACCGATTCCGTGATCCACCCCGGAAATCGTGTCCGCCGCGCTCATCGTGGCCGGCTGCTGCGTTGCGGCCGGCGCCGCCTGGGCGGTCGCCGCGGTGATGCCCACGGCCGAAACGGCCAGGACGGCTGCAGCAGTGACTATCTCGAACTTCATTCTTCGAACCCTCCACTCAGCTGCCCCGGTTGGGCGGACCGAGTCAGACCTTATGCGGTACCGCACTCGATGGTGTGTACGCCACACGCAGTCCAGGTCACCGCGCTCCTGCTCCGCGGTGGAATCGGCCCGGAGGTTATGCGTTGTCCGCCGAAGGTGCCGGGGATGCTGCCGGAGTGCGCGCGGCGGTGGACGTGGATTCTCCGAGGATTGCGCGATGCCCGCGTGCGGTGTCCATGTACTCCCGAAGTGGGGGCAACCGCCCCGGTCAGTTCCTGATCGATACACCGGTACGCCGGGCCTGGGCCAGCGCGGCGGGCGAGTCGGCACTGCGCGCCGCCGTCCGGGGGATGACGGGTGTCGCCCGGGCGGACGGCCGATCCATCGGCGCGTGGTAGCCGGCGAGCGTCGCGGTCCCCCATACCTGGGGGTCTGCCTGGGCGCTGCCGAACGGCGACCAGGCCAGCCGGGTCTGGCCCGTCCTGTCGTCGGTATCGGAGTTGTAGACCAGAATGTTCATCGCGAATCCGGCCGGATCCACGGCGGCCGGTAGCTCCCGGAACGGGATCCGCACCTCGACGCGGTAACCCCGGTACGGCTCGGTGACCACCGCGGCCACCCGGATCCCCGGTGCCGTTTCGGGTACCGGGCCCTGATGATTGTCGGCGTCGCGCGCGGCCGATGGGCCGCACCCGCCGTTCGTATACGGCAGGATGCCGACCTTGAGAGTGGTCGAGGTGTCCGCGGAATCGCCGCGCGGATCGATGGCGATCTCGACCGAGTCGGTGCGCCAGTGCCGTTTGA
Source organism: Nocardia sp. (assembly GCA_013361595.1). GTDB lineage: Bacteria > Actinomycetota > Actinomycetes > Mycobacteriales > Mycobacteriaceae > Nocardia. The sequence continues at coordinate 7,251 of JABFXT010000691.1, forward strand.
CGTCGTCGCATGCCAGTGCGGCACCGGTCCGGTGGTCGGTGACCTCGATCAGCACATACAGTTCGTCGCCGTGTCTGGACAGCTTCGCCTTCGCGGTGCACCGGCTGTCGCCCTCCCAGACGCTGAGCGGCAGGTCCGGCCCCGGGTACTCGCCGGGCCCTTCGGTGCCGTCGAGCGTGGGCGCCACGGGGACAGCCGGAATCGTGGTCGTCGGTGAGGCCGGGTAATCCGGCTGGACCCGGTTGGCCAGCCACGGCAATCCGATTCGGTCGGCCCAGGTACCGAATTCGGCGTACAGCGGGGTCAATTCACGCTGCCGGTGCACGGCCGCTTCGGTGAACCGGCCCTGTTCGGCCAGCACGGTGAACCAATCCGAGTCGAGTAGTCGCGGATCCGACGGCACCTGTGCGGGCATCGCGGCGAAACCCTGGGTCCGGTACAACCGGGCCGCGTCGCGCTCGACCTGTGCCCAGGTCGTGCCGTGTTCGCGTGAGCGGGTACCGGACCACACCCCGACAACCGGCAACCCGGTGGCGGGATCGGTGTGTCGCACGTCGGAAGGGGCGCGGCCGAGCAGCGATCCGAAGCCGTAGTTCTGCGCGAGCAGCCGGTCGGGACACCACGGCGTCAGTCCCTCGGCGGTGATCTGCTCCGGAAATGCCAGCGGATCGGCCGCCGACCGGAAGGCCTCGATCCCGAGACGCGCCGAGAGCTGGTGGCCACCG
>JABFXT010000366.1 GCA_013361595.1 Nocardia sp.
CCGCGGGGTGGTGCGGGCCTGGGACCGTTGGGCGGCGGCGTCCCCGGAGCCCCCGGACCGGGAGCGGCGGGGCCGCGACCGGGCGGCCCCGGTTCGACGGGTTGCCGGGAGACCTCCGGAGTGCGAGCCGGGTGCTGCGGGGTGGTCGCGCCGGAACCGGGATCCGGCGACGGCCGGTCCTGTTCCTGCTGCGCCCGCAGTTCACCCGTGCTGGGGTTCAGCCAGGAGCTGCCACCACGCCAGCCGGATGCGACATTGTCCACCGGTTCGGTCCGGGCGGGCTGCTGTCCCTCCTGGGCGCGGCCGTTCTGGAGCAGCTGACGTAGGCCGCCGTCGATCGGCTGCCGACGGCCGGAATCGCGTCTGTCACCTCGGTCGGTGTTCGATTCGCTGCTCACGAACCGTCCTCCCCAATCGATACTTCGGGGACTCGCGGGTGCGAGCCTTCGCCAACGATAGTTGTCCGAACTGTAATCTTCAGTGCCTGATCGATCACAGCTGCGCCATCTGAATACCGCACGACGTCGCAGTTGGGACATATCGTCCTCACGAGCCCCGGACAGCGAAGTGGCCCCGTGCAGTCGCCGGGTCGGGGGTCAGGCGAATGCACGGAGCCGACCGGTATATCGGTGTCACGCACAGGTCGTTACACATCAACCCGGCGGATTTTTCCGACCGGCGGGCACAATCGGTGACGACGTGCGATCCGGACTCCTATGAAAAGGGGACGCGAGATGCAGTTGGGCATGATCGGGCTGGGCCGGATGGGGGCCAATATCGTGCGGCGTATCGTCGCCGCCGGGCATACCGCGGTGGGGTGCGAACGCCACGCCGACGTGATCGAAGATCTCACCGCCGAGCTCGGCGGCAGCTTCCGCGGGAGTACCGACCTGGCGGAGTTCGTGTCCGATCTCGACACTCCGCGGGTGGTGTGGGTGATGATCCCGGCCGGCCTCACCGGCGCCACGGTCGATCAGCTGGCGCGGCTGCTGGAACCCGGTGACATCGTCATCGACGGCGGCAACAGCCGGTATCACGACGATATCGCCCGCGCCGCGCAGCTCGCCCCGCTCGGCATCCACTACCTCGATATCGGTACCTCGGGTGGTGTGTTCGGCCGCGAACGCGGTTTCTGCCTGATGATCGGAGGCGAGACGGAACCGGTGCGGTACGTGGAACCGCTGCTGCAGGCCATCGCGCCCGGGATCGCGGCCGCGCCCCGCACACCCGGTCGGACAGGTGAACCCGGCCCGGCCGAACAGGGATACCTGCACTGCGGCCCGGCAGGCGCGGGCCATTTCGTGAAGATGGTGCACAACGGGATCGAGTACGGGGCCATGGCCGCCTACGCCGAAGGCTTCAACATCATGCACAAGGCCGATTACGGTAATCGGGCCGGCGGCGAGTACTCCGCGGAGGAGACTCCGCTCGAACATCCCGAGTACTACCGCTACGACATCGATATCGCGGAAGTCGCCGAGGTGTGGCGGCGCGGATCGGTGGTCGCGTCCTGGCTGCTGGACCTCACCGCGGCACAACTGCACGCCGACCCGAATCTGGATTCCTTCGGCGGCCGGGTCTCCGATTCCGGGGAGGGCCGCTGGACCCTCGACGCGGCGGTCGATATCGGCGTTCCGGCGCCGGTGCTCTCGGCGGCGCTCTTCCAGCGTTTCGCCTCGCGCGGCGAATCCGCGTACGCGGACAAGGCGCTGTCGGCGATGCGCGAAGCCTTCGGCGGGCATCACGAACTACCGGGGTCGGAGTAGGACACACGACAGCACGCGAATGCCCACCCACCGGCCGTACAGAAACGGAGGTGCCCCGATCCGCTCGATCGGGGCACCTCCTGTCCCCTGCCGGTCCGCCGCGGCCGTGGGCGCTTCCCTCGCCCGCCGGACGGACCCGTCCCGGATCGGCTCAGCGCTCCAGGATGGCGACCACGCCCTGGCCGCCGGCCGCGCAGATGGAGATGAGCGCGCGGCCCGAGCCCTTCTCCGCCAGCTGTTTGGCGGCCTGGGCGACGATCCGGCCGCCGGTGGCGGCGAACGGGTGGCCGGCGGCCAGCGACGATCCGTTCACGTTCAGTTTGGTGCGATCGATCGAGCCGAGCGCCCCGTCGAGACCGAGCCGCTCTTTGCAGTACTGATCCGATTCCCAGGCCTGCAGGGTGGCCAGGACCACCGACGCGAAGGCCTCGTGGATCTCGTAGAAATCGAAATCCTGCAGCGTCAGCCCATTGCGGGCCAGCAGCCGCGGCACCGCGTAGG
>JABFXT010000192.1 GCA_013361595.1 Nocardia sp.
GGTGTCGCCGATGGTGATCCGGTCGCCGGGGGCGGCGTCGCAGACGATCCTGCGGGCCAGCAGCCCGGCGATCTGCACCACCACGAGCTGCTGCCCGTCGGCCGTGTCGATCAGCATGCTGCTGCGTTCGTTGACCTCGCTCGCATCGGCCAGATCGGCGGATTTGAACTGCCCGCGCCGATACTGCACGTCCCGCACCACACCGGAAACCGGCGTCCGCTGGACGTGCACGTCCAGCACCGACAGGAAGATGCTCACCCGGGGCAGCGGTTCGTCGCCGAGACCGAGCTCGGGCGGCGGTACCGCCGTATCGACCAGCGCTACTTCGCCGTCTGCGGGAGCGACCACGACGCCGGGCCGGTTCGGGGGAACGCGATGGGGATGCCGGAAGAAGGCGGCACTCGCCGCGGCGGCCGCGACCGCGATCCGGCGGACCCAGCGACGGCGCCGCCCGAGGACCGCGACGCCCAGCGGAACGGCCACGAAGGGCAATCCGGCCGGATGCATCGGCGGGATCGCACTGCGCACCAGATCGGCCAGATGGGCCGGACCGGTGGTTTCCGGTGTGCCGGGCGGAGTGGGACGGCGTGCCACTTATTCCTCTTTCGTACTCGGTTCGATCTGCGCAGACCCGGGGTGGCGGCCGGGTTACCGCACGGGTACCGGCCGAGCCTGTCGGCGCAAGCGTTCACACCTTACGCCGAACAGGCCCGTGGCACCGGGTGTCGAACCGAGGGCTACCGCCGGACGACCAACTTCACCAGGAACAACAGGATCACAGCGCCTGCCAGACAGGTGAAGAAACTGAACCACCAGCCTCCACTGTTCACGTCGACACCGAATACCGAGAGCAGGAAGCCGCCGAGCAGACCGCCGACGATACCCACGACGATATTCAGCAGAATGCCCTGTTGCGCGTCCGTTTTCATGATCTTGCTGGCGATCCACCCGGCGATACCGCCGATGATGATCCAGCCGATGATGCCGAGACCGAGCATGAGTTGTTCCTCGCTTGTTCTCCGGTTGCGCGTCCGCGGCCGCGGACGCGTACGGCCGCAATACCCCGACCCGGCGCCGATAACCCCGGCGAATATCGAATATGCAGTGCCGTCCCGGGAACATGGAGATAATATGAGGGTGCCTCATGTCTCCGGATTGCCCAGTGGCCGCCCCCACACGGCCGGCGGGTGAGGAATCCACATCGAAATCGGGTCAACCCGCGCGGCGGACGGCCGCAGGTACATAGGAGAAGCACCATGGCTACTCAGATCGCCCAGACAACCGGGGCGCAGCACACCGCGATCCTGGGGCTGGGCGTGTACCGTCCGGCGCGGGTCGTGACCAACGACGAGGTGGCCGGACCGATCGATTCCAGCGACGAGTGGATCCGGACCCGCTCGGGCATCCGCACGCGCCGGTTCGCCGACGACACCGAAACCATCCAATCCATGAGCGTGGCAGCCTGTCGCGGCGCCCTGGATGCCGCCGGAATCGCCGGCGACCAGGTCGACTGCGTGATCGTGGCCACCTCGACCCATCTCCTGCTGACTCCCGCGGCCGCGCCGCGGATCGCCACCGAACTCGGCACCGGCGGTGCCGCGGCCTTCGATATCTCGGCCGGCTGCGCCGGTTTCTGCCACGGCCTGGCCATGGCCTCGGATCTGGTGCGCGCGGGCACCGCGTCCCATGTACTCGTCATCGGCGTGGAGAAGCTCAGCGATACGGTCAACCCGGCCGACCGCGGCACCGCCTTCCTGTTCGCCGACGGCGCGGGTGCCGTAGTGGTGGGACCGGCCGAGGAACAGGGCATCGGACCCACCGTCTGGGGCTCCGACGGCACCCAGCACCGGGCGATCCGGCAGGACAAGGACTGGGTCGAGTTCTTCGCCGAGATCGAGGAGAAGGGCACCGACGCCGTCCGTCCCTACCTGGCGATGGAGGGCACGGCGGTATTCCGGTGGGCCGCGCATTCCCTGGAGAAGGTCTGCCGCGACGCCATCGACCGGGCCGGCCTTTCCACCGAAGATCTCGACGCCATGATCCCGCATCAGGCCAACGGCCGGATCATCGAGATCATGGCGCGGGTGCTGAAGCTGCCGGAGAATTGCGCGCTGGCCAACGATATCGAGGAGACCGGCAACACTTCAGCAGCCTCGATTCCGCTGGCCATGGAGACGCTGTTGCGCACCGGACAGTCCACGCCGGGCGATACCGCGCTGCTCATCGCCTTCGGCGCCGGACTCTCCTACGCGGCCCAAGTCGTGACCTTGCCGAAATTCAGTTCGACTCGACCGCTGTCCTGATCTTCGCCAGGGATTCGTTCATCCCCCGTACCAGATTCTCCTCGAACGCAGACTCCCCACCGAGCACCGCATCGATCAGGGTTCGCGATACCCAGGTGGTGCCGTTGGGGACGTCTCGACGTTCCATCAGGCGGGTTCCGCTCTCGGTCGGCTCGAGAGTGTACGTCCACACCGTCCGGTTCTGGGTGACCCGGAAAGCCAGTGCGCTGTTCTTTTCGTAGCGCAGGATGCGCGAGGTCGTCGGCCAGAACTTCCATCCGTCCCGGTTGAGGTTGACCGTCAGCGTGCCCGCCTTCGGCCGGCCGATCGGGACCATCCGCACACACTGGGGGCTGAACTCCGGCATCCGGCTCGGATCGGCGAGTACCGCCCAGACCCGCTCCGGCGACGCGGCGATATCGATGCTGGCTTCCAGGTTTTTCGGCAACGTTGCCTCCGGGTAGATGAAACTCCAAGTATCAGAAAGGGTAGCGATTGGCGACGGCTCGGTCACATTTTCCCTCGTCGAGTATCGATAGGGCCGATCCGGAAGCAGAATCGATTGCGGGACGCCATCGGTTGCCGTACACGCCACAGCAAGCAGAACACGACGCCAGCAAATACACAGCTACCGTAAGGTGATGGGCCGTGAACCTTCGCTCGCTACTGCGCCGCCAGACCACCGAGGGACTGCCGCAACTCCCGGCACTCGAACCCGATGATCCTGCTGGAAACGCCAAGATCGACGAACGGCTGGAACGCCTGCTCACCCCGACCGAACTGGATATGGTCCTACAGCATCGCGTTTGATGCTGTGTTTATTTGCCCCGCCTTCGGCGGGGCTGTCGGGGCCCTCGTGACCCCGGTTCTTCACTCCTTCGCTCCAGAACCGGGGCGGGCCCCGACCTCGGACGTGGACCATTCGAAGTAGACAGAAGTTGTGTGTGTGGGGGGCATGAGCCTCGACCGGCCGAGGTATTTGCACTGTGAATCGGGTGAGGCTCGGCGGTCTCTGGTCTCGGGCCTGTGGATGGATTCTGCATACGCTCGGTCGCCGTATTTCTCTCGACCCCATCCGCTGCCGCTGGACTCCTTCCGCGAATTTCGGCCATCCGGAATGACCTGGAGCTCGCGGGGTCGGCGGGATACGCGAAGCCCTTCGCGCCTTCGTCGCGGCGGGACCGGGCGCTGCCGGGCCGGTCCCGGCTGTCACCGGGGGTCATCGCGCACCACCCGGTACGCTGCTGGTCGCGCCGGAGGCTCCGGCGTGGCTGACCACCGGGGAATGCGTTATGAAGCGAATCTCAACTGTTGTCGTCACCGCTGCCGCCGCCGCGGCGCTGGTGCTGTCGGGTTGCTCGTCGGACGAGGACCCGGCCGAGGCCTCGGGTCTGCGTAAGAACACCGCCGCCGCGCAGACGACATCGAGCACGCAATCCGGTGCCGAGACCACCGTGCCCGGCGACGGCAGCACGCCCGAGCAGTCGCCGGAAACCACCGAACCCGAGGACGATTCCGCCGACGACGCTCCTGCCTCGGACCGTCCGTCCGACACCACCTGTGGACAGTTCAAGGCGCTCGACGAACCGCAGCAACAGCAGTTGATCGGCGCAATCCTCGCCGAGAACCCCGACAGCGCGTTCGTGGGGAATCCGAACGCCGCGCTCGGCACCGCCAAACTGGTCTGCAACTCCGAGAAACTGGCCGACCCGTTGGTCGCCGTGGTCGCGGGGATCGTCGTCAACGGCTGAGGCCACCGGATATCCGGTGCTCAGCCGCCGCTGATCACCAGCACCTTGTCGCCCTCATCGAAAGCGATGTAGGCCTTGTCGGCGGCGGGATCGATCGCGATATCGACCGCGGTACCGTCGAATCCGAGTTCGACGGTCGCGGTGACCGTCCCCGATTCGGTATCGATCACCTCGACATTGTTGTAGTTGACGACATACGCGGTGTGCGACTCCGGATCGACGGCGAGATCCAGCGCGTTACCGCTCACCGGCACCGACCTGAGGACCTGGCGCGACTCCCCGGAAACGATCACCAGAGATCGCTCGTCATCGTCACCTGTATCGGTCATGACAGTGGCATAAATGTTGTCGGTGACCGGGTCGACCACCACATCCAGTGCGTTCGTGGACCGGCCGAGCTCGATCGTCGCGGTGACGAGACGGGTACGGGTGTCGATCACCACCAGACCGTCGCTGTCCGCCACGTAGAGCGCGTGCGCCGAAGGGTCGAGGGCGGCCTGCCCGGTGGAGGAGAAGTCGCCGTCGACGGTCGCCGTCACCGCCCGGGCGCGGGTGTCGATCACGATCACGCTGTTGCTGCCGACCACGTACAGCACGGGCGCCGACGGGTCCGGCACCAGGTCCAGTGGCGGGAAACCCGTCGGCACCACCCCGAGGACTGCCCGGCTCGCGGGATCGACCATCACGACCGATTTGTTCTGTTCATCGGCGACGAAGAGGGTGTGCGTCGCGGGATCGACCGCGACGGCGCCCGGATCGGCACCGGCCGGAAATTTCGCGGCGACGGTATTAGTGGCCGTATCGATCGCCGAGACCGAACCGTCCGGACCACTGGTGGCATACAGCCGGGCCGCTGACGGGTCTGCCGCGATTCCATCCGCCGAACCGGCGAGCCGGACCGTACCGGTGACGGCGGCGGCGGGTTCCTCGTCCGAACTCGACGTGGCGACCACCACCACGGCGACCACCGCGGCGACGACGAGTGCCACGCAGGCTAGTACGAGTTCCGCGGCGGATCGCTCGCCGCCGGCCGCGGCGGATCCGGCATTCGGGCGGTCGGCAGCGGCGGGCTGCTCCGGCCGATCGGCCACTGCCCGCGATTCCCGGGATCCGGCACCACCGATCGGCGCGGCAAGAGTTGCCGCGGTGCGCGAATAGCGCGGCGCGCCCGGGGCCCCGCCGAGATGTGCGGTGGACGCCGTGGCGGAGCCCGGACCATCCGACGCGGCCCGGGCCGCGTCGGCGAGTTCCCCCGCTGTGCCGTACCGCCGGCCGGGATCCTTGTGCATCCCGCACGCGATCACTTCGTCGAACGACCGCAGTGCCGGCCGGGAGGAGCTGGGCTCCGGCGGCGGCGCGGTGAGATGGGCGGCGATCTGCTGTTCGAGGCTGTCGCCCCCGAACGGCCGAGTACCGGTGAGGCATTCGTACAGAACGCAGGCGAGGGCGTAGACATCGGCCCGCCGATCGGCACGACCTTCGCTCAGCCGTTCGGGTGCCATATAGGCGATGGTCCCGACAGCGACTCCGGTACTCGTCAACCCGGTATCCGCGGTGGAACGGGCGATACCGAAATCGATCAGATAGGCGAAATCGCGCTCGGCGAGCAGGATATTGGAGGGCTTGACATCCCGATGGACCAACCCCTCGGCATGCGCGGCATCCAGCGCCGCCGCGACCTGCTCGACGATATGGACCGCCACCGCCGGGGCCAACGGCCCCACCCGGTCCAGGACACTCTTCAGATCCGCACCGTCGACCAGCCGCATATCGAGGAACAGGCGGCCGTCGATATCGCCGTAATCGTGGATGGGCACGATATGCGGCTCCCGGAGCCGCGCGGCGGCATGGGCTTCGCGACGGAACCGCTCGCGATAACCCGGATCGGCCGAAAGGTGCCCGGGCAGTACCTTCACCGCGACGAAACGCTCGGTGATTGTGTCGTAGGCGCGGTAGACCTGCCCCATCCCGCCCTCACCGATCTTCTCCCGCAACCGGTAACGCCCGAAAACCTCGTCCATCGTTCCTCCCCGACCGGGCAACTCCGACCCGACGCCCGGACCGACCCCAGGTTTTCCGTACACCGCGGCGCAGCACCGGAATCCGGTCGCCGGGCGCCCGCGACTGCATCGTATGCGGATCCGACCGGTGTAGCTCTGGCGAAGGCAAACCTACTGCGCCTTCCGCTGCACGCAAATATGCGGTCGACCGCGGCATCGGCCGGGATCGTGCTCACCGACTACACGCCGGCGACCTCCACGCACAACAACGGTGGTGCCGGACGAGCCCGGGAAGCGCAGCGATCGAGCCGGAGCTCGGCCGCGAGCGCGAGCACCCGTCGAGTGATCTACCTCACATGCTGTCAGGATCTTCGGTCACGCGGTGTCTTGTGCCCGACCCCCTCGAACGAAGGAGACACCATGACCGGGCATATCGATGTGATCGTGATCGGCGGCGGCTACGCCGGTGTCATGGCGGCCAATCGCCTGACACAGCGCGACGACCTGACCGTGACGCTGGTCAACCCGCGTGCGAGTTTCGTCGAGCGGGTCCGCCTGCACCAGGTCGTGGGCGGGTCCCACCAGGCGGTCGTCGACTACCGGCAGGTCCTGGGCGAGCGCGTTCGGCTGGTGGTCGACACCGTGGAACGGATCGACGCGGCCGAACAGCGCGTGACGCCGGCGGCGGGCGGCACGCTCGGCTACGACTACCTGATCTACGCGGTGGGCAGTGGCAGCGCCGACGCGAATGTGCCCGGAGCGGTCGAGTTCGCCCACCCGATCGCCGGCCTGGAGGAAGCGCAGCGGCTGCGGGCAGTCATCGAATCCGCACCGGCCACGGCCGCGGTGACAGTCGTCGGAGGCGGTTCGACCGGCATCGAGGTCGCCGCCGAGTTGGCGGAGCAGGGCCGCGTCGTGACGCTGGTGTGCGGCGGGGTGCTCGGCCCGTATCTGCATCCGCGGGTCCGGCGCTCGGTGGCCGGGCGGCTGGCCCGGCTCGGGGTGACCGTGCTCGAAGGCGGTGAAGCCAGGGTGACCTCGGTGACCCGCGATACCGTGCAGCTCAGCGGCGGTCGCACACTGCCGAGCGCGGTGACCATCTGGACGGCGGGGTTCAGTGTGCCGGATCTGGCCACCCGGAGCGGCTTGAGCACCGACGCCGCGGGTCGCCTCCGCACCGACGAGACGTTGACCAGCGTGGACGATAGGCACATCGTCGCGGCCGGGGATTCGGCGGCGCCCTCGGATCTGCCGCTGCGGATGAGCTGCCAGACCGCGCGTCCGCTGGGCGCGCACGCCGCCGACACGGTGCTGGCCCGGATCGCGGGTGCCCGGCCCGCGGATATCAACATCGGGTACTTCGGCCAGTGCATCGCCCTGGGTCGCCGCGCCGCGACCCTGCAACTCGCCGCCGAGGACGACACCGCGAACAGATTCTCCATCGGCGGCCGCCTCGCCGCGGGAATCAAGGAGCGCGCCTGCCGGGGCGTGGTCAAGGAGCTGGCGGACGAGGCCGCCGAACCCGGCTCGTTCACCTGGGGGTTCAAGGACGACAAGCGGCGGCAACTGCTCGGGGCAGAGCGCAGCGAGGCCGTCCACCACTGAACCGGCGGTTACGCCGACTGTTCGCGGTCGAGGGGTTCGGCACCGAACCCCTCGACACTGAGAAGGAGAAACCCCATGAACCTCGCCCTGTGGATTGCGACCGGACTGCTGGCCACGGTCGCCCTGGCCGGCGGTATCACCAAGGCCTTCACACGGACCGTCATCGTTCCGCCTGGACGGCGAGCTCGACGGGGTCATGGCTGCCCAGGTCGAGGACGGCCGCATCACGGGCCTCTACTTCGTTCGCAACCCGGAGAAGCTGACCCACGCCGAATCCGAGATCCCGCTCACCCTGCGATGAACGAGCGTGGA
>JABFXT010000572.1 GCA_013361595.1 Nocardia sp.
CACGGTCAGGCAGCGAGATCACGGTCGGGGCGGGGCCGATTCGCGTACTCGTCGACGTACTGCTGCCCGGTCCGGGCCGCGATGGCGCGCATCAGCGCGTCGGTAGCGGGCCGGGTCCCGAGCGGGCCGGCGGCCCGGTACACGCTCAGGTCGAGCGGCGGCAGGATCTCCAGAACGACCCGGCGACGCCACCACCGCCGCGCCGAGCCGGGACCGGTGCCGGTGATGGCCACCGGCACCAGTGGGACACCGGTATCCATCGCGACCCGGACCGCCCCGGTATGCCCGCGGTAGAGCCGCCCGTCGGGTGATCTCGTCCCCTCCGGATGGATTCCCCACACGCCGCCCCGTTCGAGGATTCCGGTCGCGGCGGCGAGTGCGGGCGTGGCACCGGGGCCACCACGGCGATCGACGCGGATCTGCCCGACACCCCGGAAGAACCATCGCTGGGCCAGCCCGGCCGGGCCCGGCCGGTCGAAGTAATCGGATTTGGCGAGGAAGAACACTTGCCTGCGCAGCGCCCGGGTGAGGTAGAAGGAATCCAGTACCGCCAGGTGATTGGCGGCGACGATATAGGGCCCACGCCGGGGCAGATGCGCGCGTCCCCGCACCACCGGACGGCCGATCAGCCAGAGCACGGGACCGATGAGGACATACCGGCACAGGCGATAGCAGACTGCGCTCCACAGAGACATAGACATTGTCTACCCGACCGGGTAGACAATGTCTATATGAGTGTGGGCGGAACGCGAGAAGCTCTGGTGCAGGCCGGTGTCGATCTGCTGGAGGAAACCGGCTCGACCGAAATCGGGCTGCGGGAGATCGCCCGCCGGGCAGGCGTTTCCCACGGTGCGCCCCGGCGCTGGTTCCCGACGCACAAGGCACTACTCGCAGCCATAGCGGAGGTGGGACTGCGCGATCTCGCCCGGACATTGGCCGAGGCGGACGGCGATACTCCGGATATCGCCGGGTGGGCCCGGGCCTACATCGAATTCGCGTGGGCCCGGCCGGCGATGTTCACCCTGATCTTCCGGCACGATCTGCTCGAAGGCTCCGGCGCCGGCCTGCGTTCGATCTCCACACCACTGTTCGACCGGCTGGTCGGCCGGGTGCGCACCAGCGGCGCGAATTCCGATCCGCTCACGACCGCGACCGCCCTGTGGGCCGGCGTGCACGGTATCGCGGTGCTGTCCAGCACCGGTGCCCTGACCCTGGCCGCGCCCGGAGTGGATATCGACGAACTGATCCGCCGGGTACAGCGGGACGCACTCGGCTGAACCCGCGCCGCGGCGGGCTCCGGAGAGCCCGTCGCGGCGCGGATCGTCACCGGCGGGTCAGCCGGAATTCCGCCTGCGCACCGGCGATACGGAACCGGGCGAAACCCGCTTTCTCCAGCACCCGCACCGACGCCGGATTGGCGAGGTCCACCGATGCGGAGACGGTATGGACCCCGGGCGCGGTGAAGGCGTGGGCGGCCAGCGCTGTCGCCGCCTCGGTCGCGTAGCCCCGGCCGCGATACGACGGCACGATTCCGTAACCGAGTTCGAGGACACCGTCGTCCGGTGACCGGAACAGGCCGATGGAACCGATGGCCGCACCGCTCAGGCGTTCGGTGACGATGCGATGGCCGGACCGATCCGGTCCAGCGGACGCCTCGACGAGGACCTCCGCTATCTCACGGTCACCGGCGGCGGGGAAATCGGCGGCCCAGCCCGGCCGCCGGGCACCGGTTCGTACAGCGGTGAGGTCGGCCGATGTCCAGGTGCGGAGCACCAGGCGCCGGGTGTGGATCTCGGTGGGGTCGGTGGTGAAAGAAGTGGACACGACAACTCCAGATCGTGCGGAATGACCCGGACGCGCGAATCAACTACGCGCGAACCGGATGCGGGCAGGCGAGAACGAGCCATGGCGGGCCATATTCATCGACCTCCTCCGCTGTCGCACACGATCGGCTGCCGAGATTAGCCGCGCGCACACCGCCCGGCAACACGATTTCCGAGCGGACACGGTCCCGCCTCCGGCGGCGCATCCGCCCACCGCACCGCGCGGGCCGGTAGCTTGCCGACAGCGGGCGTCCCGTGACCCGCCGCGTCGTCCGCGGAGCCGGACCACGCGCCCAGCGACGTCGACAGGTGAGGTGGTATCAGTGGCCGGACGCGCCGGAGCCGGACCGAGCGGAGCACCGGCTGCCACGGCGGGCGCCGGCCGATATCGGCGCGCCGGCCACAGCGCGGCGCCGCACCGGAGCACCGGGCGATGACCG
>JABFXT010000744.1 GCA_013361595.1 Nocardia sp.
GTACACGGTGACCGGCCGCCCGGACCTCGACAGGGCGCCGGCCAGTGCGGTTCCGGCGATACCGCTTCCCAGGATGGTGATCATCGGATCTCCTTCAGGCGACGGGGACGTGCACATGACCCATGGCCGGCCGAACGCAGGCCACAGGGGCGCCCGCGATACCGGCCGAGAGCCTACGGTCCGCGCGTACCGATCCGGGCCACGAAGGCCAACATACAAGAACGGCAACGCTTCCCGGACGGCGCTCATCGCCGGGTCCGCGCCTATTCGATCAAATTCTCGCTCTTCAGCCAGCCGTAGGCGACATCGGCGGGATCCTCGCCGTCGATATCGACGCGACCGTTGAGCTCCTGCATCAGATCATCGGTGAGCCGTTCGGAGATCGTCGCGAGCAACGGCGCCAGCTCCGGATAACGGTCGATGATCTCGCCACGCACCACTGCCGTGCCGCTGTAGGGCAGGAAGAATTTCCGATCGTCCTCGAGCACGACCAGATCCAGATTCTTCACCCGGCCGTCGGTGGTGTAGATCATGCCGAAATTACACGGCTGGCTCTTCGCGGTCGCCGTATAGACGACCCCGGCGTCCATCCGTGTCACATTCGCCGCCGGCACCCCGGCCGGATCGTTGTAGGGGATCCCGTATTTCTGCAGCATCGGAATGAAACCGTCGGAACGGCTGAAGAATTCGTCGTCGACGCAGAAGGTCCGGTCGCGGACGGGCAGTGCCGCGACATCGGAGAGCGATTTCACGCCCAGCCGTTCGGCCGCCGGGGCGGACGCGCCGAACGCGTAGGTGTCGTTGAAATTGGCCGGAGGCAACCATTCCAGGTCGTAGTCGCGCTTCTCGATATCGTGGACGCGCTGCCAGAGCTCCTGCGGATCGGAGATCGTCTCGGTCTGATTGTGGTAGTTCACCCACCCGGTACCGGTGTATTCCCAGAGGATATCGGCGTCACCGTTGAGCTGGGCCTGCCGCGAGGAGGCCGAGCCCGGCGCGCCGGTGAGATCGGTGACGCCGGCGCCCGCCGCCGCCAGATAGGTGGCCGTGATCTTGCCCAGCAGGACACCCTCGGTGAAACTCTTCGAGGTCACCACGAGCTTCGCACCGTCCAGCGGACGCTGTCCGTCCGGTAGCCGCGCCTCGTGGAAAGTGCCCGAGGAGCTCACCAGCCCGCATCCGGCCAGCAGCGAGATCGCCGCGAGCAGCGCCGAGACAGTGGTGACCAGTCGTGCCGGTGCCCGGCTCATGCCACACCTCGCGGGGTCGCGGCCAGTTCGACGAGTCGGCCCAGCCAGTCGATGGTCAATGCCAGCAGCCCGACCAGGATCGCCCCGGAGATCAGTAGTTTCGGCAGGAACAGGGTGACTCCGGTGGTGATCAGCGTGCCGAGGCTGGTGGCGCCGATGAATGTGCTCAGCGTCGCGGTGCCCACCAGGATGACCAGCGCGGTCCGGACACCGTTGAGGATCACCGGCACCGCCAGCGGCAGTTCCACCTGGAACAGGGTGCGGGTACCGGAGTAGCCGATCCCGCGGGAGGCCTCGATGGTGCGCTGATCCACCTGCCGCAACCCGACAATGGTGTTCTGCAGGATCGGCAGGATCGCGTAGACGACGAGCCCGACGATCGCGGTGCGGAATCCGGTACCCAGCCAGAAGGTGAACAGCACCAGCAGGCCGACCGCGGGCGCGGCCTGGCCGATATTGGCGATATTCACCGCGACCGGTTCGAACCGTTTCAGCGCGGGCCGGGTCAGCGCGATACCCAGCGGGATCGCGATCACCACCACGATCACGGTCGCGACGACGGTCAGTTTGATGTGCTGGAGGATGGTGTTCTGCAGATTCGCCCAGCCCAGTGAGGCGCTCTCGGTCTCGGTGAACGTGGTGGACCGATACCACAGCAGATATCCGATACCGATGACGGCGATGATGAGCGGCTCGAACCACACATCGATGGGCAGGCGGCCGAGCCGGTTCACGACGGCCCCGCCGAGCCGGGTTCGTCGTCGGCGGCGACCACCGGAGTGGGCGCCGGGTCGGTGCCGTCGACGTAGGTCACATAGGACGGATCCTCTTCGTCGGCGCGCGCGTCGGCGAGTTTGTCGCGGATCACCTCGGTGACCGAATCGATGCTCAAGGAGCCGACCACCGCGCCGCGACCGTCGGTGACCAGCGCGGCGCCCTGACTGGTCGCGAGCATGGCGTCGAGGGCGTCGTTGAGTGTCGAGGACCGGGCGACGACCGGCAGCCGCCGATCGAGGAAATCGGAGACCTCGGGTTTGGTGGCGAGTTCGGTCAGCGTCGGCCACGATCGGGGCCGCCCGGCGCTGTCCACCACGACCACCCAGCTGTGCCCGGCGGCCTTCGCACGTTCGATCACCTCCGGGGCCGATTCGCCGATCCGGGCGGTGACCACTTTGTCGGAGGTGACATCCCGGACCCGGGAAACGGTCAGATACGCGAGTTTCGCGCCGGATCCGACGAATTCCTCCACGAAGGGCGTAGCCGGGTCGGTGAGGATGTCCTCCGGGCTGGCGTACTGCTCCACATGTCCGCCCTCGGAGAGGATGAGCACCTTGTCACCGAGTTTGGTGGCCTCTTCGAAATCGTGGGTGACGATCACGACGGTCTTGCCCAGTTCGTGCTGGATCGCGATCAGGCTGTCCTGCAGGCGGGCCCGGGTGATCGGGTCGACCGCGCCGAACGGTTCGTCCATGAGCAGGACCGGTGGGTCGGCGGCCAGGGCGCGGGCCACGCCGACCCGCTGCTGCTGACCGCCCGACATATCCTTGGGCAGCCGGTCGGCGAAAACAGCGGGGTCCAGTCCGACCAGGTCGAGCAGGTATTCGGTGCGCTCGGCGATCCGCTTCTTGTCCCAGCCGAGCACCCGTGGGATCGCCCCGACGTTCTTGGCGACCGACCAGTGCGGGAAGAGCCCGCCCGACTGGATGACGTATCCGATCGACTGCCGCAGTTTGTCGGGGTCCTCCCTGGTGACATCCCGGCCGTCGATCGAGATCCGGCCCTCGGTGGGTTCGATCAACCGGTTGATCATCTTGAGCGTGGTCGTCTTCCCGCAGCCGGACGGACCGACGAAGGCGACGATCTCACCGGCGGGGATCTCCAGGTCCAGACGTTCCACAGCCGGTTTCTGCTGGCCCTTGAACCGTTTGACGACCGAGTCCAGCGTGATCGACGCACCGGTGACCGTGCGCTCGGCCGTTGTCGTCGCCGTGCCCCGGCCGGCCCCATCCTCGGTCACAACGACTCCTTCGAAGCAGCTACCGACAACCCGATCGCCGAATGCCTACCGGCAGAAAACATCACAACCCCTCCGTCGAGGGACCCATACGGCCCGCGGAGGCCGCAGCGAAGGCGGAGGTAATCGCAGTATCGCATCATGAGAGTCCCTTTGCGATTGTGAGGCGGCCGAGCAGGACGAGTAGCGCGTCGAACACCAACGCGATGACGACGATGAGAACGGTTCCGGTGAGCGCCATCTCGAGGGCGTTCGCGCCGCCGAGCCGGGACAGCCCGTTGAAGATCAGGGAGCCGAGACCGGGTCCGAGAACATAGGCGACGATGGCGGCGACGCCGACGATCATCTGGGTGGACACTCTGATCCCGGTGAGGATCACCGGCCAGGCGATGGGCAGTTCCACGGTCAGCAGAATGCGCAGCCGGGAAAAGCCGATCCCGCGGGCGGATTCGACGACCGAGGCCGGTACCGAACGCAATCCGACGATGGCGTTACCGATCACCGGCAGGGCCGCGAAGAACGCCAGCATGATGAACGACGGCACCACACCGAGCCCGAACGGGACCAGCAGCAGCGCCAGCAGGGCCAGGGACGGAATGGTGAGCGCGACCCGGCTGGAGGTCAGCGACAGTGCGGACAGCAGCGGCATCCGATAGACCGCGACGGCGATGAGCACGGCGACCACGGTGCCGACCAGCACCGTCTGGAACGCCAGCGAGGCGTGCTGATAGGTGAGGAAGGTGAGCAGCTCGCCACGCCCTCGGATATAGCTCCACAGATTCACGGGGGTTCCCCTCGTCGGCCGGAGATCGTTCGGCGCCCGTGCTGTCATCGGACACGCAAGCTGTCAAAGACTAATCGAAACCGGGCGGTCGATTCGGAACGGCGCGCGGCGGGCGGTGCACCGGGCCGCCCCGCCCGTCCGTCGGCGGACTCGCTACCGGCGCGGATGCGAAACCCGCACGATGCTGTCCAGAGTTCCGCTCACCGGGAGTCCGAAATCTGTTGGGCGGGAGGAAGCGGACAGCCCCGCAGCTCTTTCGGACGGACCGCGTCGGCCGCCGTCGCGGTCGCCGATCATCCCGCAGGTCGCGATATCACCGAATCTGCTGTGGGACAGATGCTTCCGCGAACAATGGGGACCGGTCGCCGGGAACTTCATGCCGCGCGGGTCAGCCGATCGACGGCCGAATAGTACTCGGCGTCCCCGGCGATCACGGTGCTCGGCACACCGTCCACCCCGACCGGGATCCCACCGGCCAGGGTGATCCGGGTGAGCCGGCGATGCTCGCCGCCGTCGTAGTCGTCGATCGCATAGTGCTGGGTCGCGCGGTTGTCCCAGATCGCGACATCCCCCAGCTCCCAGTTCCAGCGGGTGGTGTTCTCCAGCCGGGTGACGCGGTCCTGGAACAGCCGGAACAGCGCCTGCGATTCGCTCCCGGACAGGCCCACGAATTGCTGCACGAAACCCCCGCGCTGTAGCGCGCGTTCCCCGGTCTCCGGGGGGACCTCCACCACCGGGTGTTCGGTTTCGAAATAGGTGGACTCGAATTCGCGCCGATAGGCGGTGGCGCCCTCGTCGGGGTCGTCCGCGGCGGTGGCGGCGTAGTCGTAGAGATTGGTGTGGCGCGCCCGCAGGCTCTCGGCCAGCCGCTTGAGCGGTTCCGGGAGCGAGTTGTAGGCGGCGACGGTCGAGGCCCAGGTGGTCGAGCCGCCGTAGCTGGGCAGGACGACCGCGCGCAGGATCGAAGCCTTCGGGACCCGGTCGACGAAGGTGACAACGGTGTGCCAGCTGGTGGACCGGCCGAGGCGCGAGTCGATGGCCAGGCTCTTCTTCCCCGCCGACCGGACCGTCGGGTGCGGGGTGGTCGGGCTGCCGAGCAGTTCCGCGAACTCGTACTGCCCGTCCTCGCTGAGATGGTCCTGACCGCGGAAGAAGATCACCTTGTGCTCGGCGAGGGCCGCGCGGACGGCGGCGACGGCCGCCGGAGCGAGGTCACCACCCAGCCGGACACCGTCGATTCGCGCACCGATATGGGTACCGAGCTTGGTCACCTGCACGGTGGTGGCGGTGTCAAGGGTATCGACGGACATATCCGGCCTTTCGCTCGAACCTGACTCTCCGTCGAAGGAAACCACCGCGTGCGGGGCCCGCCCAGGGTTTCGGTCATCGGGATCGTAATCGGCAACTGCCCAGCGAACCCGCCGTTTCTCCCGCTCCGGACGGCACGGCCCCCGCTCGGAACGTGGTGAACGGTATCGAAAGCAGCACTCGGCCGTGGCCTCGGAACATAGAATGCGGGCCGCGGGTGCGGCGGTCTCCGCCGGCGAGCACCCCGCCGGCGAACGCCGCGCGGCCCCGAACGAGAGGAAGATATCCAGATGATCCTCGCCGAGGAGCCGCTGCTACGCGCGCCCCACCTCTTCATCGACGGAAGCTGGGTCGAACCGGTCGCGGGTGGAAGCCGGGAGATACACGATCCGGCCGACGGCACGATCATCGCCGTCGTCGGGGAGGCGGACGAGCGCGACGTATCGAACGCGATCGCCGCGGCCCGTACCGCGTTCGCCGGGAGCAGCCGCGCCCGCATACCCGTGGCGGAGCGGGCCGCGCTGCTGGTCCGTACCGCGGAACTGCTCGGCGAACACCGTGACGCCATCGCCCGGATCGAGACCCTGGACACCGGGAAAACGCTGCGGGAGAGCCATATCGATATCGACGACGTCGTCGCGGTGTTCCGCTACTACGCGCAGCTGATCGCCACCGGCGCCGACCGCGTCGTCGATACCGGAGACCGGGCGGTGATCAGCCGTATCGTGCGAGAACCCGTGGGCGTGTGCGCGCTCATCGCGCCGTGGAACTATCCGCTGCTGCAGATGTCGTGGAAGATCGCCCCCGCGCTCGCGGCCGGATGCGCGGTGGTCGCCAAACCCAGCGAGGTCACCCCGCTGAGCACGATCGCCCTGGTCCGGCTGCTCGAGCAGGCCGGGGCGCCGCCGGGAGTCGTGAATCTCGTGCCGGGCGCCGGACCGACGGTGGGGACGGCGCTCACCGATACGCCGGAGGTCGATCTGATCTCCTTCACCGGTGGTGCCACCACCGGTGCGGCGATCGCCGGCCGGGCCGCCACGCACCTCACCCGGGTCGCCCTCGAACTGGGCGGGAAGAATCCCCATATCGTCTTCGCCGACGCCGAACCCGACAGTGCGATCGATGCGGTGCTGACCGGCGCCTTCCTGCACTCGGGGCAGGTGTGCTCGGCCGGCACCCGGTTGATCGTGCACGAATCGATCGCCGACGGATTCATCGCGGAACTGGCCCGGCGCGCCGGACGGATCCGGGTCGGCCCGGGTATCGACCCGGCCTCGCAGACCGGACCACTGATTTCGCCCGAGCACCGGGACCGCGTGGAAGCTCATGTGGCACACGCTGTTCACGAGGGCGCCGTACTGATCGCGGGTGGGCGGCGGCCCGAAGATCCCCGGACGGCGACCGGCAGCTTCTACCTGCCGACCATCCTGGACCGTTGCCGGCGCGATATGCGGATCGTCCGGGAGGAGACCTTCGGTCCGGTGCTCACCGTGGAGCGGTTCGCGACCGAAGCCGAAGCCGTCGAACTGGGTAACGACACGTCCTATGGTCTCGCCGCGGGCGTCCGCACCGCCGACCCCGCCCGGGGCGAACGCATGGTGCGCGCGCTGCGGCACGGCACGGTCTGGCTCAACGATTTCGGCCCCTACACCCCGGCCGCCGAATGGGGTGGTTTCGGGCGTTCCGGAATCGGGCGTGAACTCGGACCCGGCGGGCTGGCCGAGTATCAGGAGACCAAGCACATCTGGCACAACACGGCTCCAGCGGTGGGCGGCTGGTTCGGCTGAGCGCGGACGTACCGCAGCCCGAGGCCGACCGCGACTCGGGGACAACGACGGGCCCGGCGTTCCCGGACCGGAACGTGCGACGGTTCTAAGCTCGACGGGTGACCACCACCCCCGGCTCCCCTTCCCCCAATACCCCGGGCGCACCCGCTCCGACCGGCGTCGGCCGAACCGCGCTGATGGTCGCCGCCGCACGTGCCGCCGAATCGGCACGCGAGGATCGGCTGTTCACCGATCCCTATGCGGCGGATTTTCTGGCCGCCGCCGGTTCCGGGGAAGAGGCCGGCGGTGCCGGTGAAGCATCGAAGATGTGGGATTCGTTCAGCAGCTACCTGCCCATCCGCACCCGATTCTTCGACGACTACCTTCGCGCCGCCACCGACACCGTCCGGCAGGTCGTGATCGTCGCGGCCGGTCTGGATACCCGGGCCTTCCGGCTTCCGGCGGCACCGGAGGTCACCGTCTACGAACTCGACACCCCGGATATGCTGGCCTTCCAACAACGAGAGCTCGATGCGCGGGGCGCGCGACCGTCGTCCGGGCGCCGGGTAGCGGTGGCCGTCGATCTCCGGGAGGACTGGGGCAGCCCACTGGACTCGGCCGGATTCGATCCGGACGCGCCGGCCGCCTGGCTCGTCGAGGGACTGGTCAGCTATCTGAGCCCCGGCGACAACGACCGGCTACTGGCCGGAATCAGCGGCCGGTCGGTCAGCGGCAGCCGGCTTTCGATCGAATACCTCCACAGGGACACAGTCGCGCTGATGGGCGCGGCGATCACCGGCGGATCGGATACC
>JABFXT010000019.1 GCA_013361595.1 Nocardia sp.
CTCCGAACCGTGCTGGATCGGGTGGTCTCGTCCGATACCCCGAGTGTCGCGGCCCTCCGCCACGCGCGGCGCCGCACCGCGGGTACCGATCCCGGTACCGCGCGGCGGGCGCTGGTCGTGTCGATGCCCACCACACCCGGTATCCCCGGCCGGCTGCATCATGTGCCCGCCGAGGCCGGAATGCTCACCACCCGGCTACCCGGCGTGATCACACTGACCGAACCCGAACCCGAACCCGGTGCCGCCGCGCCGCCGGTGGCCGCCGCGGTGGCGACGATCGGTCCGGACCCCGCGGCTTCGACGACCGCTGGGGCGGACGGCGGATTGCCCACCCGGGACCGGGTCCTGCGCCTTCTGCGCGAATGCTCGATCGTCCATTTCGCCTGTCACGGCGTCAGTGACACCGCCGATCCCTCGCGTAGCCGGTTGCTTCTGCACGACCACGCCACGGCCCCGTTCACTGTTGCCGCCCTCGCCCCCCTCGACCTCGGGCACGCCCGGTTGGCCTACCTCTCCGCATGCGAAACCGCCACCACCGGGCCGGAACTCATCGATGAGGCGATCCACCTCGCCTCGGCCTTTCAACTGGCCGGATACCCGCAGGTGATCGGCACCCTGTGGACCGTCGACGACGAGACCTCCACCGAGATCGCCGACCGCTTCTATGCCGCCCTCACCCCCTCCGGGGGCGTGGTACCCGATACGAGCCGAGCCGCCCACGCCCTGCACGACGCCGTTCGCACGATGCGCGACATCTATCGGGCGACGCCGTCGCTCTGGGCCGCCCACCTCCACGCCGGAGCGTGAGCACTGCCGGAGGCGAGCGGCACCGAATCCGCTGGCGGCCGGAAAATCAACCCACCACGAGTCGCGCACTCCGCGAGTCGGGAGTTGCCGATGGTCGGTCGCCGGCGACGAAGTTCGCGACGAGCCGGTTGAACTCCTCGGCGTGCTCGATCATCGCCCAGTGGCCGCAGCGGTTGAGCAGGACCGCCCGGCTGTCGGGGATATGCGCCAGCAGGAAGAGCGTGTTCTCGTAGGACACCACCCGATCGTCCCGGCCGTGGATCAGCAGTGTGGGGGCGGCGATGCCGGCGAGTTTCGACCGGTCGACCCACACCGGGATCGGCGCACCCGCGGCAAGACCTTCCACGTAGTTGCGCAGGTGTTCGGGGCGGGCGAGCGCGGCGTCGGAACGGGCCCGGACCAGTTCGGGGGTGCCGAAACGCGCCGTATCGAAGGTCATCACTTCCACCAGGTGACGCATATTCGCCGGAGACGGATCCCGATAGGCCGCGATCAGCACTTTCAGGCCTTCCGAAGGGCCGTCACCCGGGCCGAACAGCGTCGGCGTCTTTCCGATCGGCGGTCCCATCGTGATCAGGTGGGTGACCCGATCCGGGTGGTCGATCGCCAGCCGCAGCGCGGTGTGCCCACCCATCGAATTCCCCACGAAGGCCGCCTTCTCGATGCCCACCGCATCCAGGAACTGCACTGCCGCGCCGGGGTGGTCGAGTTCGTCGACGGTGGCCGCATCCGACTCACCCCAACCGGGCATATCGACGGCGTAGACATGGAACCGCTCGGCCAGCGCGGGAATATTACCGGCGAAATTGGACCAGCCGGTCGCCCCCGGACCACTGCCGTGCAGGAGCACGATCGGCTGCGCGCCGACCGGGCCGGCCTCGTAATAACGCAGCGTCCAGTCGTCGGTGGTGACCGTGCGGGCCGCCGAATCCCGGGTGATCGTCATCAGTGGGTCATCTCCTCGTGCGCGATATTCGTGGACGGTGCCCGGCCGAGCAGTTCGTGGACCACCTCGGGGGCCCGATGTCCCCAGCTGTGCAGCCGGTCGAGGGTGCGCACCTGCCAGGTGTCCTGGTCGATCAGCAGTCCGCCCCAGCCGAATTCGACGGAGAAACCGGACGGTGTGCGGACGTAGAAACTGAACATGTTGTCGTTCGGATGCATACCGAGCGTCATTTCGAACGGCTGGGCGGCATCCATGCAGCGGTCGTAGGCCGCGCCCACATCGCGGATATCGCTCACCTCGATCATGAAATGGTGGGTCCGTTTCGGATGGGGCATCTCGCCGAACGCGACCGAGTGATGGCGCGGATTGCAGTGCAGGAAGATCAGATCGGCATACACCCCCGGTGTCAGTTCCTCGACGATGGTGTCGCTGACCCGGAAACCGAGCACACCCTCGTAGAAACCCATGTACCGGTCGCGCGGCACACCCCGGGCCAGCAGGACCTGGTGACCGGCACCGCCGCTGCCGGTGACGAACGAGCCGAGCAGGAGCTCGGAGCGGAACGGTGTGCCCGCGTCGGCGAAGCCGGTCACCAGCTCGATGCGGTTGCCCATCGGATCGGCGGTGGTCACGATCCGTTCCACGTGGCGGGAAGCCGCCAGAGCGGCATCGCCCTCGGCGACCTCGGCCCCGGCCGCTCGCAGTCGCTCGACGAGGCGATCCAGCGACCGGTCCGAGTCGACCTCGTACCCCGATACGAGCAGGTCGTCACTGTCTCCGCGCTGGACGCGCCAGCGGAAGGCCCGTTCGTCGGTGCGCAGGACCAGCGCGTCGGCGCTCTCCTCGGCGAGTTGCATACCGAGCAGATCGCAGGCGAAATGCCGCCAGGCGGCGAGGTCGCTCGCCTCGTAGACGACATAGGCGAGTTCTTTCGTTCCGGACATGGGAAAGCTCCTGTCGCTTCGGGTTTCAGCGGGTGGGCACGGTGAGGCCGTGCACGTCGTCGGCCGCGACGAAGCGGTCGGGTCGCACCGCGACGACCCGGGCCCCGTAGCGCTGCAGCCAGGGGCGCAGGACATCGTCGAGATCGACGAGATCGTCGCGGCCGCGGGTGTGGACGTCGCGCGGGCGAACAGCCACGCAGCGGGCGCCGAGCGCGTCCCAGGCGGCCCGCTGCCCGGGCGTGAGCAGGATGGCCGGGTCGATATCGTCACCGAGCAGTACGAAACCGTCGCCCAGCAGGTCGTCGAGCCGGGCCATGCGGCCGGCCGTATCTCCCACGATCGGCTGCGGCACCATGCGGCCGATGATGCTGGCGTCGCCGATCCCGCCGTGGATCCAGCCACCGGTGAGGGTCGGCGGCGCGGTCAGGGGAGGTTCGTGAGGTGTCACCAGTCCCTCGGGCACAGCATTCATCGCCTCGATCTCGGCCGGCGAGGCCTTCTGTTCGATGACGCGGCCCAGCCGGACGGCGAGGTCGGTGTAGAACGCGGCGTTGGGCCGGCGTTCGGCCTCGTAGGTATCCAGCCAGGTGTCCGGTAACGCGCCGCCGAGTACCCGGCCCAGCTTCCAGCCCAGGTCGTAGGCGTCGCGCATCCCGGTCTGCATACCGGCTCCGGCCCACGGCGGCATCAGGTGTGCGGCGTCGCCTACCAGGAAGACTCGCCCGTTCCGCCAGGTATCGGCCATCCGGACGTGGTGACGGTAGAAGGCGTACCGGTGGACGGTGACGTCGTCCTCGGTCACACCGATCGCCTCGAGCAGCGGCCAGACCTCGGCATTCGTGGGGAAGTCGGCTTCGGTCTCGCCGTGCAGGAGCGGGAGCTCCCAGCGATGGTGGCCGCCCGAGAGCGCGATATCGACGACCGGGCGTTCGCGATCGGTCCAGAAGGTGAGGACGTCACGGTCGGGCCACCAGCGCCGCACCGCGCAGTCGATGACGATCCAGAGTGTCTCGGCGGTTTCGCCGTCCAGTCGCGCGCCGATCCAGCCACGAGTGCGGGAGGAGCCGCCGTCGGCGCCGATGACGTACCGGGTGCGGTGGGTACGAGTCCGCCCGGTGGCGGGATCGGTGGTCGTCACCGTCACCCCTGCCTCGTCCTGGTCGACGCCGGTTACCTCCGCGCCGTAGTGAACGGCGAGCCGGTCGCCGTAGTCCGTTCCGGCCGCTCGTAGTTCGGCCTCCATCGTCGGCTGATAGATGTTGTAGAAACGCGGCCCGACGCCGAGCGCGCTGGGCGGATGCTCGATCCGCATGACCTCTTCCCCGGCATAGGTGACCCAGCGCAGCATGCGCTGCGGATCGATGACCTTGCCGATCCGTTCGTCGATGCCGAGATTCTGGAAGATGCGCATCGTCCAGTCGTTGACAGTGACGGCGCGGGCCCGCGGATAGATATCGCGGTCGCGCTCGAAGGCCACGACCGAGACGCCCTGCCGGGCGAGGGTGAGCGCGGCGATCACGCCGGAGGGTCCGTATCCGATGATCGCGACGTCGGCGTCGAAATCCTGACTCATGGGGTCTCCCGATGTCCACGATCGGCAACTTTTGGACCGATCGTTCCATTCTTCGTCCCCAGAGTCACATGTGATCGCGGACACCGCCACCGGATTCCGCGGTGCGGAACGGGCCCGAGCCCTCGCCGACGGCTCGCGCGCCCCTTCTAGGCTGGCGCGCATGCAGCCCCCTCAGCACCACGCCCTTGTCGACCGACCCGCCGGCAATCGGCGCGGGCGCCGCTCGCGGGCCGAGATACTCGACGCGGCCTCACGCCTGATGGCAGAACGCGGGTACGCCGCGACCACGATTTCGGTGCTGAGTGCGGAAACCGGACTGCCCAAGAGCGCGATCTACCATCATTTCCACTCCAAGAGCGGCCTGCTGTCGGCGGTGATGGCGCACGGCGCCTACGAGTTCTACCGGGCCATGGAAAAGGCCCAGGCGACCCCGCCCGAGGGCGGGACGATCCGCGAGCGACTGGGCTGGTTTCTCCAGCGCACGGAGGAAGTGTTCATGACCAAGGCCGATTTCCTGCGGCTGCACCTGATACTTCTCATGAGCGCCGAGGCGGCCGACGCCGAAGTCGGTTCGATGATCGAAGAGGTCCGCCGGGACGGCCGCAGACACTTCAATCGCATGATCGCTCAGGCGTTCGCGCCCGAGGGCCCCGATACGGCACAGGCGATCGCCGACGAGCTCGACTATTTCGGTATGGCCGGCTTCGACGGAGCCTTCATCGCCTGGCAGGCCGAACCCGCTCGCGGCCTCACCGATCAGCTCGCACAGCTCGCCGACGCCCTCACCGCCATGGGCACGCGGATCGCGGCGAACCGCGACCGCTGACGAGCCGAGCGCGTCCGCCGCGGCCCGCGGTCCGATCGCGGGAGCCATCCGGAATGCCCGCCGGTTCCGGCGGGCACAAGGCCGGAACCGCGCTCAGGAAACCGGGCGGCCGTTCGCCACGGCCGGCACGATCGATGCGAGTTCGCGCCATTCCCGTAGCGGCAGGACGGCAGAATCGGCGCCCACCACCTGCAGACAGACGTGATCGGCACCCGCGGCGAGATGTCCGCGCACACGTTCCTCGATGGCGTCCAGATCGCCGTAGGCCGTGATCGCGTCGACGAGCCGGTCACTGGGGCCGGCGATATCGTCGTCACCGAAACCCAGCCTGCGCAGGTTCGCCGCCTGATGCGGCGCGCCGGACGCGTAGGCGGCGACGTAGGACCGGGCCGACTCGCGAGCGCGGCCGATATCGGAGTCGAATACGACCGGTTGCTCGACGCCGAGGAACGAGCCGGGACCCAGCACCGCTCTGGCACGAGCCGTATGTTCGACCGGCACGAAATAGGGGTGCGCGCCCCAGGTCCGCTGCGCCGCGAGAGCGAGCATCTTCGGCCCCAGCGCTCCGATCACCCGCCGGACCGGCGGATCCGGCACCGGCCCGTGCGCGGGAACCGCATCCATCGCGTCCAGGTACCCGCGCATCAGCTCCAGGGGGCGGCCACCGGCGGGGATCGTGAATCCGCCCGCCGCGACCGGACGCCCCCCGACCCGGTGCCCACCGAGTCCCAGTAGATAGCGCCCGGGGAACGCCTCACCGAGCGCCCGTTCGGCGGTCGCCATCGAGATCGGATCCCGCAGCGCGACATTGGCGATACCCGCCGCCACCACGATCCGCCGGGTGGCCGACAGCAACAGCCATGCCTGTCCGATGGTGTCGCGCCCGAGCCCTTCCCCGAACCAGATCGCTCCGAAGCCCAGTTCCTCGATCTCCGCGGCGGCATCGCGTACCGCTGCCGCCGGCTGCCGGTCGAAGGACCACGTCCAGATCCCGAGGGTGCCCGGGTCGTGTTGTTTCATCCCATTCCTCCACAACTCATACCGGAGAGGTTCTCCGTTATGCGTCCGGATAGAATATGGAGAACTTCTCCGGTTCACAAGAGGTGTCGATGAGAGCGCACGCGCGACGCAACTACGACCAGATCCTGCGGGTGGCGACCACCGTGTTCGCCGAGTCCGGCCCCGACGCCTCGCTCAACGAGATCGCCCGGCGGGCGGGGGTGGGGCCGGGCACCCTGTACCGGCACTTCCCCAACCGGCAAGCCCTTCAGGCAGCCGTATTGGGCGAACGCATCGAGAATCTCTGCGGGCACGGCGCCGACCTGCTCTCGCTGCCCGACGCCGACACCGCGCTGGCGCGATGGCTGCGTTCACTGCTGATACACACCCGCACGGACAAGGGACTCGGGGCGGCAACGCTCACCCACGCCACCGACCAGGGCGCACAGTGCCGGATCGCCATCGAAGAAACCGCCGCCCGCCTGGTCGCACGCGCGAAGGACAGCGGCACCGTGCGCGGCGACACCTCGGCCGACGACCTCGTGCACCTGGTGGCCGGTATCGGCCTGGCCACCGAGCACCGTTCCGATCCCGCACAGGCCGAACGCCTGCTCGACACCGTCCTCCGCGGCATCGGCATCCCCGGGACGCCGGCGCCGTGACCGCCCGTCACGACACGGCGGCCGACGGTGGCGCGGCCGCTCCGGGACCTCTCCGGCCCGGGCGTGGTAGCTTGACAGGACCAAGTCCCATCACCTAGGAGGGCGCATGCGTGTCTTCGTCACCGGCGGCACCGGCCTCGTCGGCACCGCCGTCGTCGCCGAACTCCTGAACAACGGACATACGGTCGAGGCGCTGGCGCGCTCCGACACCTCCGCGCAGGCCGTCGAGGCCGCCGGCGCGCAACCGCTTCGGGGCACCCTGACAGATCTGGACGTCCTGCGCGGCGGCGCCGCACGCGCCGACGGGGTGATCCACCTGGCGTTCAGCAATGATTTCAGCAGTCCCGAGTCGGTGGTCCGGGCCGTCGCAGCGGAAAGCGCCGCCCTGGCCGCCCTCGGCGCGGAACTGACCGGGAGCGATCGCCCGTTCGTCACCGTATCCGGCACGCCCTATGTACCCGGCCGGGCTTCCACGGAGACCGATCCCGTACCGACCGACGGGCCGGTCGGCGGCCGCGGCAGGTCGGTGAAAGCAGTACTGGACCTGGGCGCACGCGGGGTACGCAGCAGCGCTGTCCGCCTGCCCCGGACCGTGCACAACCGGGGTGCGGGCGGTTTCGCCGGCCTGCTCGCAAATGCGGCACGCCGCACCGGCGTATCCGGTTATCCGGGTGACGGCACCCAGCGCTGGCCCGCGGTGCACGCGCTCGATGCGGCAGTACTGTTCCGGCTCGCGCTCGAGCAGGCGGAGGCCGGCACCGCCTGGCATGCCGTGGCCGACGAAGGCGATCGGGTCCGCGATATCGCGACGGTGATCGGACGGCGGCTGGGCGCACCCGTCGAACCGGTGCCGGAGGAGGCATTCGGACCGCTCGGCCCGATCTTCGCCACCGATCAGCCCTCGTCGAGTGCGCATACGCGCCGAGCGCTCGACTGGAAACCGGAGCACCCCGGCCTGCTCGCGGACCTCGAGAACATCGAGCCCTAGCGGACGGATCGGCAGACGCGCGCGGCGGCCTACCGGCGATCGACACACACCGCGCCGGCCGCCTGCACCTCGATGAGCGTCCGTCGGGCCACCGTCCCGAATTCCTCGCCGTCGGTCGCCTCGCTCCAGCGCTCGTAAGCGATACGCAAGGTGAGAGCACCCAATTCCGCGGCCACGAACGAGACCA
>JABFXT010000702.1 GCA_013361595.1 Nocardia sp.
ATATTCGCTGACCAGTGCGGGGCGGGGCGTCCGGGGAGGGACTCGGTGGGCGCCGCACCGGCAGTCGGCGGCCGGTGCGGCGCTGCGGAGTCCGCCGCGGCGGATACCCGATCAGGATCCGATCGCGTCGGAAAGCTGCCCGGGGTCGATCGGGTTGCCGTCGAGGAAGATCGACGGTGTCGACCGGATTCCGCTGTCGAGAACCTCCGAGGTGTGGGCCCGGACGAATTTGCGGTAGGTCCCGTCCGCCACGCAGCGGGCGAATTCCGGATCCGTGTACCCCGCGCCCGCCGCGATTTCGACGATCGTGCTGTCGGGCAGGCCGTCACCGCCTTCCGCGGGCTGGTGCTCGAACATGGTCTGCAACCAGGCCTGGTACCTGCTGGGCTCGGATTCGGCGGCGCAGAACGAGGCGTTGGCGGCCCGGCTCGAGTACTCGGTGGACGACGCGTGGTCGAGGAAGGCGATGATGTCGTACTCGGCCGCGACAGTTCCCGCGTTCACCGCCTCGGTCAGCAGTGGACCGTAGGTCGCCTCGAAGCGCTGACAGGCCGGGCACTGCAGATCGGCGACTATTCGCACGGTCCGCGTGGCGGACGGTGCGCCGATTCTGATCGCACCGGTCTCGGTGATACTCGCCGTGACCCCGGTCGGGTCGGCGGCCGGTTGTGCGGCGATGACGGGGCGCGGCCCGGGGTCGTCGCGCTCGGCCTTCTTCAGCGCCACATTGATTCCGATGGCGGCTATGAGCCCGATCAATACCGCGGCCACGGCCACTTGGACGAGGATCCGGCGGGTGCGGTCTTCCGGCTGCACCGCGGATAGTGAATTCTTCTGTTTCGTCGGTCTGTTCACCGAAGGTTCCCTTTCGTTGATGTGGGTGTCAGGTGGACGGGCTTACATCCAGGGGCGTCGCCCGGCCGCTGTTCGCCGGCCATGTCGCGGTACCGGAGTTCGCGCGGCGCACGCGACCGCGTCACCGTGCGGGCGAGCGGGACCGACGACGTGCCGGACCGCGGAGTGTCTCGCGGGAAGGTGTGGACCGCCGTGGAGCCGGTATCGGCATCGCGCCACAACTCGACGAGGGTCTCTCGTGCCCGGGCGACCCGGGAGCGGATCGTGCCGACCGGGCAGTCGGCGGCCCGCGCGGCCTCGGCGTAGGTGAGCCCGAGGATCTGGGTCAGCACGAACGCCGTCCGGCGATCCTCGGGAAGACGACGCAGGAAATCGGCGACGACCATTTCCTCGCCGACGTCGGTGTCGTGCCGGTCGGGCCGCTGCTCGATCGCTGTTTCCCAGTCCGCGCCACCGGTGGTTCGCGGCCGTGCCGCGGCATTGCGCAGCCGATCGATCACCGCGCGCCGGGCGATCGACAGCAGCCAGGTGCGCGCGGTCGACCGTCCGGCGTAACGCGGCAGACTGCCCATCGCCCGCAGGAACGTCTCCTGGGTGAGGTCGTCGGCCGACTGCACATCGGTGAGGTGGGCGACGAAGCGCCAGACATCGGTCCGGGTGCACCGGACGAACTCCGCCAGCGCTATCCGGTCGCCCGCCCCCGCGGCGAGGGCCAGCGTGGTCAGGTGCTCATCGGTGTACACGGTCGCCCACCTGGTGAGGGCCGGACGACGAAGCCGGGTCGGGTGGGAGACAACATGGCCGCCCGCATCCGGGCAGCAGGAAGTGCAATTTGTCCATCACAGCAAGCTTCTGATCGGGACGCAGCCGTGGACGGCATCGCGATCGCGCCGATTTCTGCGCACGCATTCACCGCGGCGGTGCGGCAGGGATATCGAGCGATCACGTCACCGCCGGTGCTGCGCCGGTGACGGTGTTCCCGCCGCGCGCACCGGAAGCGCCGACCGCCCGCGGAATTCCACGGAAAGATGTCGGCCGGCGGTTACGCCGTCGCGGCGGAGGGTGAAAGAAGGGTGATCGGGCGTCCGGGCGGGCCGCGGCGTGCCAGCGCGTGCCGCAGGAACTCGACCGCTCCCGCCGGCTCGTCCGCTCCGTCGGCCGGTGGCACGGGCACCGTGGGGCAGGTGCCGGGCAGCGGTAACAGCAGTAGCGGGACCAGGATTCGCGTGTACAGGGTCGCGGCGAGTGCGAACGCGGCGCGTTCGCCACACCACAGCCAGATACCGCACAACAGGGCCGCCAGACCATGTACCAGCAGCATGGCCGGGGTCCGTGTCTCGGCCAGCCGGCCGGCAGCCTCGGCGTGGCCGGTGTGCCCGCCGGCGGGGTCGGCCGCGAACC
>JABFXT010000023.1 GCA_013361595.1 Nocardia sp.
GGGCCGCGAACCGGTACTACGTACTGGAGAGCGGCCGGATCACCTCTACCGGGGCGGGCGGGGCCGGGGCTGTCGACACCGTTCGCGCCGCCATGACTCTCTAGGCTGCGCGTCGTGACCGAACCACGAAGTAAACGCGAATCACGCAGCGACACTGTGTACAAGGCGTTGCGCGACGAACTCATGGCCGGTGCGCTGGCGCCGGAGGAGCGGCTCGGTGAGGAACGGCTGGCCGAACGCTACGGTGTCTCGCGCACCCCGGTGCGCGAGGCGCTGGCCCGGTTGCAGGCCGACGGTCTGGTGGAACGCCACGATGCCGGATTGTTCCCCTACCGCCCGCGCCTGGACACCCTCGGCGACTACTACGAGTTGCGGATCACCCTGGAGGTCCAGGGCATCGCCCGCGTCCTCGACGATCCCGAACTCGGCCACGAACGCGCCGTCCTCGGACCCGAGATCGACCGCTGGCGCGCGTTCCGCACCGCCCCCCCGGACCCGGACGCCGGTTTCGTCGACGCCGACGAACAGTTCCACACCGTCCTGCTCGACTCCTCGGGCAACCACGCCCTCACCGACGCCCTGCGCACCGTGAACGCCCGGATCCGCCCGGTCCGGATGTTCGACTATCTGACCCCCGACCGCATGCTCGCGACCATCGAGGAACACATCGCCATCGGCGAAGCCGTGCTCGATCGCGATCTCACCGGCGCCCGCGAGCAACTCCTCGCCCATATCGACCAATCCCGCCGGGTGGTGGCCGACCGTGCCGGTCAGGTACTCCAGCTGACCCGGATGGCCCGCGCGACCAAGACCTGAAACTCCCGGCTACTCCGGTAGCCGCACTGTCCACGCCGAGAGGACCGACCGTGACCGAGACCGCCCCGCAGTTGTATACGCCGTTGCATACGGCCCTGCCCGAATGCCTGCTCATCGCCAATCGCGGTGAGATCGCCTGCCGCATCCTGCGTACCGCCCGGCGGCTGGGCATCGAAACGGTCGCGGTGTTCTCCGATGCCGACGAGGGGGCACGGCATGTACGCACGGCCGATCGCGCGGTCCGGCTCGGTCCCGCACCGGCCGCCGAGTCGTATCTGCGCGCCGACGCGGTGATCGAGGCGGCGCTCGCCACCGGCGCGACCGCCGTCCACCCGGGCTACGGATTCCTCTCCGAGAACGCCGATTTCGCCGCCGAGGTCGAGGCGGCCGGTATCGCGTTCGTGGGCCCGGCCGCCGAACACCTGCGACTCTTCGGCGACAAACACAGCGCCCGGGCGGCCGCGGCGGCGGCCGGGGTGCCGCTGGTCGCCGGTAGCGGTCTGCTCACCGGTCTCGACGAAGCCCACGCCGAGGCCGAGCGGATCGGTTATCCGGTGATGCTCAAGGCGGCCGGGGGCGGCGGTGGGATCGGGATGGCCGCCTGCGCGGATCCCGCGGAACTCACCGAGGCCTATCAGCGCGTGATCCGGCTGGCCCAGAACAACTTCGGCTCCTGCGCGGTCTACCTGGAACGGTTCGTCGCCCGGGCCCGCCATGTGGAGGTCCAGATCTTCGGTGACGGGCGCGGCCGCGCGGTATCCCTGGGCACCCGCGATTGCAGCCTGCAGCGACGCAACCAGAAGGTCATCGAGGAAGCACCGGCCCCCGGGCTCCCCTACACCGTGAGTGAACAGCTCCTCGAATCGAGCCGGAAACTGCTGGGGGAGGTCGGCTACCGTTCGGCGGGCACGGTCGAGTTCATCTACGACGTCGACCGTGGCGAGGCGTCGTTCCTGGAGGTCAACACCCGGCTCCAGGTCGAGCATCCGGTCACCGAAGCCGTCACCGGAGTGGATCTGGTGGAGTGGATGCTGCGCCTGGCGGGCGGGGAGTCCGCGTTCCTCGACGCGATTCCCGACGCCGGCCCGCCGATCACCGGCCATGCCGTGGAGGCGCGCGTCTACGCCGAGGACCCGGGCAACGATTACCGGCCCGGCGCCGGCACGCTGACCGGTGTCGAGATCCCCACCGGGACCGCCCGGGTGGAGACCTGGGTCGAGACCGGGACCGAGATCAGCCCCTACTACGACCCGCTGATCGCCAAGATCATCACCTCGGGCGCGAGCCGTCCCGAGGCGTTGCACCGGTTGCGTGCGGCACTCGACGAAACCCGCATGTTCGGTATCACCACCAACCTGCCCCAGCTCCGCGCCGCCGCCACCAGCTCCCCCATGCTCGATGCCCGGCACACCACCTCGACCCTCGGCAATCTCGCCACC
>JABFXT010000574.1 GCA_013361595.1 Nocardia sp.
TTCCGATGTCGTTCACCGAGGAAGAGGTCACCTATCTGCGGTCCCAGCCGCTCGCGCGAGTGGCCACCGTGGGACCGGACGGGCAGCCCGATGTGGCGCCGGTCGGTTACGAGTTCGACGGCACCCATATCTACATCGGCGGCCACGACCCGGTACGGACCAGGAAATACCGCAATATCGAACACGGTAATACGAAGATCGCGGTGGTGATCGACGATCTCGTCGCCACGAATCCGTGGACCCCGCGATACCTGCGCGTGTACGGGACCGCCGAACTCGTCCGGCGCGAGGGTCAGTTCGGGCAGGCGCCCTATATCCGGATCACTCCCACCGTCTCCTGGAGTTTCAATCTGGCCGGGCAGGCCTTCTCCCCGGGAGATGTACAAGTACAGCGGACCGTGCACACCTCCGCCTGATCACCACCCGCGGCCTGCGCGATTCGCCTCGGCGGCCGGCGCGCACCCCGGGCAGTAGCGCACCGGCCGCCGGCTCCGCCGGCGTCAATCCCGTGGTGTCCGCCGCAGCACCCCGAGATAGGCCGCCGCGGCCAGCCGCTGGGCCAGTACGGCCAGCGGCCCGGCGAGCCGGGTATACCAGGCCGCGGGACGGGAGAACGCGGTGATCACGCCGTACACGGTGCCGGTGTCCCGGTCGTATTCGACGGCGAAAAGCTCTTCGCCGCTCTCCGGGTGCCCCGGCAACGTGCCGTAGGCGAATCCGATCCGATCGGGCTCGCGCAGCACATAGACGATCCGGCACGGTGCACGCAGACCGAAGCGGCCGACCCCGAGCAGGACGGTGACCTCGGCACCCGGCTCGGCCACCGGGGTCTGCGTTTCCCGGAGAATGCCCAGCCCACGCTGGATCCGGTAGCCGAGCACCGCCGCACCGAGTCGATCGAATTCGGCTGCGCCACTGCCGATCCGACGGCGCACGTGGAGATGCTGGTAGCCCGGTGGCAGTTCGCCACGGGTGGCGCCCACCTCGGCATAGGTGAATGAGGGCAGATCGTTCATACAACCGATCCTCGCCGCCGCGCCGTCGGGTGGCGAGTTCCGGAGTGAAATACGCCGTCGCGAGAACGCGCTTCGGATCAGCCGGACTCCTGGGCAACCGCCGCGAAGGCCCGGGCGGCCGCGGAGTGGTAGGCGGTACCGCGACGCAGGAGTTCCACCGTCCGGGTGGGCAGCGGCGGGGTCAGCGTCACCGGCCGCAGGCCGGGGCGGTCCCGCGCGATCGCGTCCGGTAGGACGGTGGCCAGTGATCCGAGGCCCACCACCTCCAGCAGGGCACTGACGGAATTGGCTTCGACCGCGATCCGCGGGACGATCCCGCATTCGGCGAAATACCCGTCGATATGCAACCGGGTCGCGAAATCGCCGGTGAGCAGGCCCAGCGGCTCGCCCGCGAGCCGGTCCACCGGCAGCGGCGGTGCGACGGTCGCCAGCCGGTGGTGTTCACCGACGACGAGCCCGAGTTCCTCGGTGAACATTGCGGTGCGCTCGATCCCGGCGGTATGGCTGCCGGCGAATGCGATACCGAGGTCCACCCGGTCGGCCAGCAGGTCGGCCTCGATCCGGTCCTGGGTGGTTTCGCGGACGATGAGCGCAATCCCCGGGTACGCGGACCGGAACCGGTGCACGAGTGGTCCGACCAGGTAATTCGTGAAGGTGGGGGTCGTCGCGATCCGCAACCGGCCACGGGACAGATCCTGTACATCGTGCACCGCGCGTTCAGCGGCGTCCAGGTCCAGCAACGCGAGCCGCGCATGGTGGGTGTACGCCGCCCCGGCGTCGGTGAGCCGCACCCGACGGCCCGAACGATCCAGCAACGGCGCGCCCAGCGACCGCTCGAGTTGTTTGATCTGCTGCGACAGCGTCGGCTGCGAAATGTGCAGTGTTTCGGCGGCTCGGGTGAAGTTGCCGTGGTCGACGACCGCGAGCAGGTACCTGAGGTGGCGCAACTCCATCTAGCAACTATAGGCCCCATCTATGGACTCGATGAGAACTATCTCTTGGACACTATCGCCGCAGTTCGGCATCGTGGAATCCGACCGATCTGCCCGGAGGACCCCCATCATGCGCACCGTTCGCTCCTGCGCGGCCCTGTGCGCCGCGCTTACCACACTCGCCCTCGCCGCCGGTTGCGCGGCGGATCGATCGTCGTCCACCGAGCGGCAGGCGACCACCGTGGTCGCGCCGCCGGTCATCGAGACGACATCACGTCCGGCAACCGTCGACCCGGCGCTCGCCGGA
>JABFXT010000207.1 GCA_013361595.1 Nocardia sp.
ACCTGCTGGGATCCGCTCGCTCAGTTGATACTGCGCACGACCGGGCCACCGATGTGGTGGCTGCTCACCGTGGCGGACGCGGCAGCCGCTGTTCCCGGTGCGGCGCTCGCGGTCCCCGGTGGATCGTCCGGTGGCCTGTCGGCCGGGATCTTCGCGGCCGGGGTGATCGCGGCGCTGCGAATGCGCCGGGCCCGGCGGATACTGGCGGCCGTGGCAATCGGACTCCTCGTCGCATACCTGGTCCTGGTTCTCCGGTTCGGCTGAACCGCTCGGCCGCCGAACACAGACCGGAAATCCACGGGCGCCCGGGCTCGGCCGGGTCAGGGACGAAAACCGCCGACAACACTACGGTTGCGGTCCGCGGCCGCGTACTCGATCATTACCCGATGCGGCGCACGATTCGAGCGGCCGATGAGCTGTCCGGAGTGGAGCCGTGCTCGTTCACCATGTGGAGAAGACTCTCACCCGGCTGGTGCCCGGGTCGCGGACCGACGTCCGGGATTTCTACCGGGACCTGACGAAACTGGGGCGGATACATCCGCTCGTCGTCGGTGTGGAACAACTACCGGACAGCGCCGACGGCGGTCGGCGCGTGCGCCACTACCGGGTGACCGATCGGATACCGTTCGGGCCGTTCGCCGGCCGGATCACCTACCGGGTGCGGAGCCGGGAGACCGAGGACGGAGACCTCGTCGTCGACGCCTATCAGTTCCCGCGAATCCACGTGCACGGTGAAGTGGAGTTCGCCGAACAGGATTCGGGCACACTGGTCACCGAACGATTGCGGCTCGGCGCTCCGTGGGGACTGCTGGGGACCGTCCAGCGCCGCGGTATCGCCGCCCACATCACGATGCTCGACAATCTCCACCACCTGTTCGACACCTCTTCGGCGGGCGGGAGCCGATGAAAGCCTCGGCCGACGAGCCGGATTCCGGCGTCCCCGCGGCGGCGGACTGCTATCGCCCGGAGTCGTGGCGCTGTGGGGACGAGACTCGGACCGGCGGATATCGCCGACGGCGGATCGACGCTGCCCGAAACGGCCCGGCCCACCCAGTACCATCGGACCCGTGAGCGAGCGACCTGCGGCGGTGCATCTGGTTCTGGGGGAAGAGGAACTGCTGATCCAGCGGGCGGTAGCCGAGGTGACCGCGCAGGTGCGCGCGGTCGCACCCGATCCCGCGTCGGTACCGGTGGACCGGCTGCGCGCCGGCGACGCCAGTAGTGCGGAGCTGGCGGAGCTGCTGAGTCCCTCACTGTTCGCCGAGGATCGGGTGATCATTCTCGAATCCGCGGACCAGGCCGGTAAGGACGCCGTCGCGGTGATCTCCGAGGCCGCGGCGACACCGCCGGACGGGGTGGTGCTGGTGGTGGTGCACAGCGGGGGCGGTCGCGCCAAAGCACTGGCACCCGCGCTGCGCAAGGGGGGCGCGGTCGTGCACGAATGCGCGAAGCTCACCAAATCCGCGGAGCGGGCCGAATTCGTCCGGTCGGAATTCCGGACCGCCGGGGTCCGGGTCGGCGCCGATGTGGTGCAGGCGGTCCTGGACGCGGTGGGGTCGGAGCTACGCGAACTCGCGGCGGCCTGCTCACAGCTGGTCGCCGACACCGGGGGCGCGCTCGATGTCGCGGCGGTGCGCCGGTACTACTCCGGTAAAGCGGAGGTTTCCGGATTCGAGGTGGCCGATCTGACGGTCGCCGGAAACCGGGCGGGGGCGGTGGAGGCGCTGCGCTGGGCGCAGGACCGGGGGGTACCGCATGTGGTGCTGGCCGACGCGCTGGCCGATTCCGTGCACACCATCGCGAAGGTGGGCTCCGCGGGCCGCGGCGACCCGTTCAAGCTCGCGGGTCCGCTGGGCATGCCGCCGTGGAAGGTCAAGAAGGCGCAGGGACAGGCCCGGGGCTGGACTCCGGCCACCATCGGGTCGGCGCTGCAGGTCGTTGCGACACTGAACGCCGATGTCAAAGGTGGCGCGGCCGACTCCGGGTTCGCACTCGAGGACGCCGTTCTGAAGCTGCTCGCTCTGCACGGGCGCAGCTGACGGACCGGCCGATGGGGCCGGTGGAGGAGGGAAGCGCTATTCGACGGCGCTGAGCTCCAGGGCTTCTTCGGCCGCCTCGTCGTAGCGGCCGTCCCACTCCTCGTAGACGGGGGTCTCCTCGTCCCTGGTGACCATCCAGACCACCACGTGACCGCCGTCGTCGTCGGCCGGGGCCAGCACGTTCTCGATCTTCACTCCGATACCGAGGACCTCGGCGGCGCGGATCACGCCGGGCAGGTCTTCGGCTTGGACTACCGATTGGTTCGCATACACCGTAACCATGCGCCGCATGCTACGGCAGGAACCATGCGCCCGGCTCGGCGCCATCCGGGATCACCGGGAAATGCGGTGCTGACCGGGGATGGACACACGAAAAGCCGCCGTGGTCCTCAATGCCGCGGCGGCTGCTGTCCGAAAAGAGTTCGGAAGATCAGAGCTTGTTGAGAGCGGTCGCCATCGCCGACTTCTTGTTGGCGGCCTGGTTGGCGTGGATAACGCCCTTGGAGGCGGCCTTGTCGAGCTTGCGGCTCACGAAACGCAGGCGCTCGGCGGCGGCGTCCTTGTCGCCGGCCGCGGCGGCGGTCCGGAAGGAGCGGATGTGGGTGCGCAGCTCGGACTTCACTGACTGGTTGCGCTGACGCGCCGCCTCGTTGGTGCGGATCCGCTTGATCTGAGACTTGATATTGGCCACGCCGGTATCCTCTGATTCCTGTCTGGTTCGGTCGGAAAGTCTGTGTGCACCCCCGCCCTGGTGCTCATCCACGGGGGGAAACAACCGGGCACGGGGTAGGCAACGCCGATTGGCCAGGTTACCAGCACCGGGCGGTGCGGCGAAATCGTGGGCGGATCGTCACATCGTGGGTGGACCGATGTCGTTGTCCGGATCGAACCTCGCGCGTAACGTCGCCCGCGATCAGCGTAGAAGTTTTCCCAGCAGGACCCAGGTTTCCCGGTGTGCGTCCCGGTAACAGAGCGGGGCGGCGATCCTCTCGGAAGGCGGACGGTATGTCTCCCACTGCGCAGGAAAAGGAAGCGATCCTCGAGGGCGTGGAACCAGCGGTTCCGTCCGACCCCAAGAAATGGGCCGCCGAAGCGCTCGGCACATTCGTGCTGGTGATGGGCGGTGTGGGAACAGCGGTACTGGCCGGGGAGAAGGTGGGGCCGCTCGGCGTGGCGCTGGCTTTCGGCCTGTCCCTGCTGGTCCTGGTGTACGCCATCGGGCCGGTATCGGGTTGCCATGTGAACCCGGCCGTCACGGTCGGTCAGTTCCTCATGGGCCGGCTGTCACCGGTCAGCGCCGTGGGCTACATCATCGCCCAGGTGGTGGGTGGACTCGTGGCGGGTCTGGTGTTGTTCGCGCTCGCGAAGAATCTGCCGTCCTACGATCGCGCCGCCGACGGGCTGGGGGCCAACGGCTGGGGTTCGCACAGTCCGTCGGCGGTGACCGGTCCCGCGGGGGAGGTGGTGATCCAGAACGGTTACGGCGTGGCCGCCATGATCATCGTCGAGGTGATGCTGACCGCGTTGCTGGTCTTCGTGGTGCTGGCCGCGACCGATCGCATCTCCGAGATCCCGCAGGCGGGTCTGGCCATCGGTTTCACGCTGGCGGTGATCCATCTGATCTCGATCCCGGTCGACAACACCTCGGTCAACCCGGCCCGCAGTCTGGCGGTCGCCCCCTTCCAGGACGGCGCCCTGGGGCAGCTGTGGGCGTTCATCCTGTTCCCGTTGATCGGTGGCGTGCTGGGCGCACTGGTGTACGGGGCGCTGTTCGGGCGTTCCCGCGAACTGGAGGCCTGATCCGCCGGTCGCCCGTCAGCTCCAGCGGTATTCGCGGACGAGCCGGTGGGCGACCAGATCGAACAGTTTGCGCGGGAGAATGGCGCCCTCGCGCCGGATGCCGTCCTCGGGGACGTCGAGCACCCGGTCCAGCCGCACCCAGCTGTCGCGGCCCTGATGGTCCCAGGTGCCCGCGCCGATCCCGATCCAGTCCGGATCGTTACCGCGTACGGGGTTCGAGCTGAGCATGAGTCCGAGCAGGGTGTCGCTGTCGCGTCCGACGACCAGCACCGGCCGGTCCTTGCCGTTGTTCGGGTCCTCCTCGAAGGGCACCCAGGTCCAGACGATCTCCCCGGGGTCGGCGCGGCCGTCCAGTTGGGGGGCGTAGACGACACGACGCGCGCGCTGGGCCGTCGGCACCGGGGTCGAGGCGGCGGGGCGTACCGGGATACCGCCCGGCCGGGCGGGCCGGCGGCCTTCGGCCGGACCCCGCCGGTCGAGCAGGGCTCCGATCAACCGCGGCGCCTGCCTTTTGACGATCTTCGGACCCTGTTGTTTCGCGATCGCGGTGAGTTGCTTGCCGAGACTGTTCCAACTTCGGGCCATCTCAGGAGAATAACGTCACCCCGCCACCGGCGATATCGGCTCCGCCGGGTCGCGGCGGGACCTGGGCGGTAGTGGACGGGGCCCAGCATGGGACGATGGTCGGCAGTACGCCCGATACCCCATGAGGAGTGGAGTGCCCGCCAGCTTCGCCGATACGACGTTCACCGATCCGTCGCGGATCCGGAACTTCTGCATCATCGCGCATATCGATCACGGCAAGTCGACGCTGGCCGACCGGATGTTGCAGCTGACCGGTGTCGTGGAGGACCGGCAGATGCGTGCGCAATACCTGGACCGCATGGATATCGAGCGGGAACGCGGTATCACCATCAAGGCCCAGAACGTGCGGTTGCCCTGGGTACCGCGATCCGGAGAGCACGAGGGCGAGGATTTCGTCCTGCACCTGATCGATACCCCGGGTCACGTCGATTTCACCTACGAGGTATCGCGGGCGTTGGAAGCGTGCGAGGGCGCGATTCTGCTCGTGGACGCCGCCCAGGGGATCGAGGCGCAGACGCTGGCGAACCTGTACCTGGCGCTGGACAAGGACCTGGAGATCATCCCGGTTCTGAACAAGATCGACCTGCCGGCCGCGGATCCGGAGCGCTACGCGGCCGAACTCGCCCATATCGTCGGTTGCGAGCCCGAGGATGTGCTGCGCGTCTCCGGTAAGACCGGGGTGGGCGTGACCGAACTCCTGGACCGGGTGATCGAGCGGGTGCCGGCTCCGGTGGGCGACGCCGACGCTCCGGCACGCGCCATGATCTTCGATTCGGTCTATGACACCTACCGGGGCGTCGTGACCTATGTCCGCGTGGTGGACGGCAAGCTCACCCCGCGCGAGAAGATCAAGATGATGTCCACCGGCGCCACTCACGAACTCCTGGAGATCGGGATCGTCTCACCGGAACCCAAACCCACTCAGGGGCTGGGTGTCGGCGAGGTCGGCTATCTGATCACTGGTGTGAAGGATGTCCGGCAGTCGAAGGTCGGCGATACCGTCACCGCCGCCCGCAACGGTGCCGACAACCCCCTCACCGGCTACCGCGAACCGCGGCCGATGGTGTACTCCGGGCTGTACCCGGTGGACGGCTCCGACTACCCGGATCTGCGGGACGCCCTGGACAAGTTGCAGCTCAACGATGCCGCGCTGACCTATGTTCCGGAGACCTCGGTGGCGCTGGGCTTCGGGTTCCGCTGTGGTTTCCTCGGGCTGCTGCACATGGAGATCACCCGGGAGCGCCTGCAGCGCGAATTCGATCTCGAGCTGATCTCCACGGCCCCGAACGTGGTGTACCGCGTGGTGATCGAGGACGGTACCGAACATATCGTCACCAATCCGTCGTACTGGCCGGAAGGCAAGATACGCAACGTTTTCGAGCCGGTCGTCAAGGTCACCATCATCACGCCGAGCGAGTTCATCGGTGCCGTCATGGAACTGTGCCAGTCGCGGCGCGGTGATCTCGGTGGGATGGACTACCTGTCGGAAACCCGGGTGGAACTGCGCTACACCCTGCCGTTGGCCGAGATCATCTTCGATTTCTTCGATTCGCTGAAATCGCGTACCCGCGGCTATGCCTCGCTGGACTACGAGGAAGCCGGTGAGCAGGAATCGCAGCTGGTGAAGGTGGATATCCTGTTGCAGGGTGAGGCGGTCGACGCGTTCAGTGCCATCGTGCACCGCGACGGTGCCCAGTCCTACGGGAACAAGATGACCACCAAGCTGCGCGAACTGATCCCGCGCCAGCAGTTCGAGGTGCCGATCCAGGCCGCCATCGGTTCGAAGATCATCGCCCGCGAGAACATTCGCGCCATCCGCAAGGACGTGCTGGCGAAATGCTACGGCGGTGACATCAGCCGGAAGCGCAAGCTGCTGGAGAAGCAGAAGGAAGGCAAGAAGCGGATGAAGACGATCGGCCGGGTCGACGTCCCGCAGGAGGCCTTCGTCGCGGCCCTGTCGTCGGATGCCCAGTCCGATAAGCCGAAGGACAAGAAGTAGGGGTACACGCCCCTCTCTCGGGAATATCGCTGTGCGATAGCCGGATCTGTCGTCGTCGCCCACCCCGCCCGCGGAATCTGCTGATAACGAAAATGTGACAGCCGCAGATGTCGACAATAGGCTGATAGCGGATCCGCGCCGGGCCACCCCGGCGTGGTTGCTGTTGAACGCGAGAGTGGAGTACTGGGATGGCGCGTGATCTGCCGTTCGACGGCGAAGAAGAGGTCACCGAACGCGGTGGTGACACCGCCTATCGCATTGCCAGCGCCACGTCGCGGGTCGCGCGTGGCGGTGCCTATGTCACCGGCGGCGCGCTGATCGCGAACAACGGTGGCGGCGTCCCGGCCCCGCCGAGCGAACTGGACAGCCGCAACGCCGGTTGGGCGCGCAATGCCGATCCCGATCCCGATGTACCCAGTCCGGTGATCACCTTCCCGGACCCCGTTCCGGCCGATTCGCCCGGATCCGGCGGCGACGCGAGCACGACGGCGCCGCTCCCGTACGGCCCGAGACTCGATATCCAGGTCGGCCGCCCCGGCGACTTCGACCTCGACGACTACTACCCGGGTGTCCACATGGAGGACATTCCGGGGCTCACACTGGAACCCGGCCCTTCCGAGGGCGGCGCCCCCGGTGCCGGGTTCATGCCGGGTACCGGGGTGCCCGACGCGGTGGTCCCGGGAGTACCCGAATTCGGTGCGCCGGATCCGGGTGTCCCGCCCCCGAACCACTTCCCGGGTTTCGACGGTATCCCCGGGCTGGGGGAGGGTTTTCCCGTGCCGGGCAACGACGGCCTCGGCGCCCCGGGCGAATTCGAGCTGCCGGCACCGGGAGATGCCTTCCAGACCGATATCTTCGATCTGCCCCGATTCGATCTGAGCCCGGATTCGGCGGTGCGATCGGTGGCGCGCGAACCCGGTGACGATGATTGGGGATTCGACCTCACCGATCTCGCCGTGCGTCCGGGCGGGGCTCCGGATTCCGGCTGGCCCGACGGTGCCTTCGACGGGGGCGTCGGCGGTGAGTTCCTCATCGACTACGGAGTCGGCGGCGGCATGGCTTTCGCCGACGGGTTCGGTCACGCGGTGGCCGTCGATTCGCAACTGGACCTCGATATCTCGGCGGGGCAGGACGGTTTCTGGATTGCCAGCGACTGGGATCTCGATATCACGGTCGGCGACGGCAGCCTGCTCGACGATCGGCTCGACCAATACCTGGACTGGGCGCGCACCGGCACCGGCGCGGATTCCCCGCAACTCACCGGGCGCGGTCCCCTGGATCCCGCCGCGCGGGCGGACGCGGCCGAAGCCGAATCCGGTGCCGTGACCGGGATCGATGCCGCCGGTCCGGTGGTGGGGGTCCCGTCCGGTACCGGTGCCACCTCGGGGGTTGCGGCGTCGAGCGGTATCCCGGGGGCGGCTGTTCCCGGCACCGGTCAGGCCCCGGTCGCGGTGAACGCCGGACCGTTCGCGCCCGCGGCT
>JABFXT010000527.1 GCA_013361595.1 Nocardia sp.
CTGCGGGGTGACACCCGAGGGCCAGCCGAACCGCAACCACACATTGTCGATCGAGCAGCCGGAAACGAGCATGGTGGTGATCGCCAAGGAGACGGCCAGCCCGCCTCGCCGAACGACCCGCCCCGGCCCGCGCACGGCCGGAGCGGATGCGGAGGTACGCAATACCGCCAACCCGGCCCGCCGCAGGACACGACCCCGCCGCCGGGCAGGCCGTGCCCCGATCTCGTCGCTCGCCTTGTGCGCCACGCTCAACGCCTTCCTGGTCGCCACACATCCGACATCGCATCCCCGTGGCGGGACCCGCCGCCGGGGATACTGATAAACAGCACGTTCGGGCTACCCGGGCAGTTCCGCGCACCGCGCGGCACCACCCGGAACAGTCCGAGTACTACGCAGCGTAGACCAAACACGCGCCCGGTACGCCGTCGGGTCGGCTTCGACACTCCGTTCGGTGGCGGACCGGCCGAGCGGAGGTGTATCGCACGGGGAATCCGGACGTGCGGCATACTCGGACACTAGATTTCGCCCGCCGCGCCGGCTCACCCGGTGCGGATCCCCGACCAGTGGAAACGAGGTTAGCGCCGCAGTGTGTGGACTGCTCGGATTTCTGACGTCCGATACGGCTGCGCCGGAAACGGTGGAGCGGGTGTACGACGCCCTGCACTGTGTGCGGCATCGTGGCCCGGACGAGCGCGGCACCTGGCACGACGATCAGCTGATCTTCGGCTTCAATCGGCTCTCGATCATCGATATCGAGCATTCGCACCAGCCGTTGCGCTGGGGTCCGGCCGATGACCGGGAGCGTTACGCGCTGACCTTCAACGGGGAGATCTACAACTACCTGGAGCTGCGCGAGGAACTGGCCCGTGACCACGCGGCCGAGTTCGGTGACGATCCCATGTTCGCGACCGAGGGCGACGGCGAGGCCATCGTCGCGGCGTTCCATTATTGGGGCCCCGAG
Source organism: Nocardia sp. (assembly GCA_013361595.1). Taxonomy (GTDB): domain Bacteria; phylum Actinomycetota; class Actinomycetes; order Mycobacteriales; family Mycobacteriaceae; genus Nocardia. The sequence continues at coordinate 962 of JABFXT010000527.1, forward strand.
GCGGTCCGGCGGCTGCGCGGTATGTTCGCGTTCGCGATCTGGGACACCCGGACCGGGGAGCTGTTCCTCGCCCGCGATTCCTTCGGTATCAAACCGTTGTTCCTCGCCACCGGCCCGGGCGGTACCGCGTTCGGCAGCGAGAAGAAGAGTCTGCTGGCCCTGCTGCCCGATCTGGGTCTCGACGAATCGCTCGACCATCGGGCGCTGGAGCACTACACCGTGCTGCAGTACGTTCCCGAGCCCGAAACCCTGCACGCCGGTATCCGGCGGCTGGAATCGGGCAGCTACGCGGTGGTGCGGCCGGGGGCCGCGCCGGAGATCAGCCGCTATTTCGTGCCCGGATTCGGCGTGCGGCCGTTCGCCGCCGGGTCCGAACAGGCGCGCTACCGGGAGATCGCCGCGGCGCTCGAGGATTCGGTCGCCAAACATATGCGTGCCGATGTCACCGTCGGCTCGTTCCTGTCCGGCGGTATCGATTCCACCGCCATCGCGGCGCTGGCCATGCGGCACAACCCGAAGCTGATCACCTTCACCACCGGGTTCGAGCGCGAAGGCTATTCCGAGGTGGATGTGGCCGCGGAGAGTGCCGCCGCGATCGGCGCCCGGCATATCGTCAAGGTCGTCTCCCCCGCCGAGTTCGCGGCCGCCATCCCGGAAATCGTCTGGTACCTCGACGATCCGGTGGCCGATCCGGCACTGGTACCGCTGTATTTCGTCGCGAAAGAGGCCCGTAAACACGTCAAGGTCGTGCTCTCGGGTGAAGGTGCCGACGAACTGTTCGGTGGATACACCATCTACCGTGAGCCGCTTTCGCTCGCACCGTTCGAGAAGCTGCCCCGCGGAGTGCGCCGGCTGGCCGGGAAGGTCTCCGATCTGATCCCGGACGGCACGCGCGGCAAGAGTCTGCTGCACCGTGGCTCGCTCTCCCTCGAACAGCGCTACTACGGCAACGCCCGCAGCTTCAGCGATGCCCAGTTGCGGTCGGTGTTGCGCGAGTTCCGCCCGGAGTGGACGCATCAGGACGTCACGGCACCGATCTACGACCGTTCGGTCGGCTGGGACCCGGTGGCGCGGATGCAGCATCTGGACCTGTTCACCTGGTTGCGCGGTGACATCCTGGTGAAGGCCGACAAGATGACCATGGCGAATTCGCTGGAACTGCGGGTTCCGTTCCTGGACTCCGAGGTCTTCCGGGTGGCCGAGCAGATCCCGCTCGAACAGAAGATCACCAAGCAGACCACCAAGTACGCGCTCCGGCAGGCGCTGGAGGGCATCGTCCCCGGCCATGTGCTGCACCGCGCCAAGCTCGGGTTCCCGGTCCCGCTGCGGCACTGGCTGCGCGGCACCGAACTCTACGACTGGGCCCGGCAGCAGATCGCCGAATCGCAGACCGATCATCTGCTGGACAAGGCCGCTGTCACCGCCATGCTCGACGCGCACCGGGCCGGGGATTCCGATCACAGCCGGCGCCTGTGGACGCTGCTGGTGTTCATGATCTGGCACGGGATCTTCGTGGAGGAGCGGATCAAACCGGAGATCGCCGAACCGTCCTATCCGGTGCAGGTCTAGCGGGACCGCCCGCCGGCCGAATGGGAAAGGCCCCGCTCACCATCGTGAGCGGGGCCTTTCGCCGATCGGAACCGGGCCGGCGGTTATCGGCGCAGCAGCGGTTCGATCTCCGCGGCCGCCTCGGCACCGTAGGCCTCGCCGAGCCGCTTGAGAGCCGCGTCCGCGTCGAGGGTCCATTCCTGGGTGCCCACCGTCTCCAGGACGAGTACCGCGATGAGCGAGCCCAGCTGGGCCGCGCGTTCGAGGCTCAGGCCCGCGGTGTGCGCGGTCAGGAAACCGGCCCGGAAAGCGTCGCCGACACCGGTCGGGTCGACCTTGGCGTTCTCGGGTACCGCCTCGACCCGCACCTCGCTGCCGTCGGTATCGACCACCAGGACGCCGTCCTTGCCGAGAGTGGTGACCCGGATACCCACCCGGGTCGCGATCTCGCCCTCGGTGAGGCCGGTCTTCTGCTTGAGCAGGCCCAATTCGTACTCGTTGGTGAACAGGTAGGTGCTGCCCTCGATCAGCTGTACGGCCTGGTCACCGTCCAGGCGGGCCAGCTGCTGGGACGGGTCGGCCGCGAACGGAATACCCAGTTCGCGACATTCCGCGGTTTGGCGCAGCATCGCTTCGGGATCGTTGGCACCGACCAGGACGAGGTCGAGGGTGCGTTCCTCGGCCAGGGCGGTGAGCGAGATATCGCCGGCTTCGCTCATCGCGCCGGGATAGAACGAGGCGATCTGGGCCATATCCTCGTCGGTGGTGCAGACGAATCGGGCGGTGTGGGCGGACTCGGATACCCGTACCACCGAGCAGTCCACGCCGTGGGACTCCAGCCACTGCCGGTATTCGTCGAAATCACGGCCCACGGCGCCGATCAGCAGCGGCGACTGCCCGAGAAGGCCCATGGCGTAGGCGATGTTCCCGGCGACGCCGCCGCGCCGGATGACGAGATCGTCGACGAGGAAACTCAGCGAGACATGCTCGAGCTGATCGGGCAGCAGTACATCGGCGAAACGGCCGGAGAAACGCATGAGATGGTCGGTCGCGATGGACGCGGATACAGCAATGGACACGTAGGTGGGCCCCTTCGGAATCAGCGCGAACAAGAAAGTGAACGGAGCTTTGCCCCCGGTTCACCGTATCAATTCGCCGGGGCTACGACTACGTGTCGTAACCGGCCTCGTGACAAGTCGATCGCCACATGACCCGGTGTATCCATGAGTGCCGGGCCGGCGCTGTCACCGGCCCGGGAGCACTCAGTTGAACGAATCGCCGCAGGCGCAGGAGCCGGTGGCGTTCGGGTTGTCGATGGTGAAGCCCTGCTTCTCGATCGTGTCGACGAAATCGATCGCGGCGCCCTGTACATACGGCGCGCTCATCCGGTCGACAGCCAGTTTGACGCCGCCGAATTCGACGACCAGATCACCGTCGAGGGAGCGATCGTCGAAGAAGAGCTGGTAGCGCAGACCCGCGCAGCCGCCCGGCTGCACCGCGATCCGCAGCGCGAGGTCGTCCCGGCCCTCCTGATCGAGCAGCGCCTTGGCCTTGCCCGCGGCAGCATCGGTCAGCTTCACACCGTGGGTGGTGGTGGCGGTGTCGTTCTGCACACTCATGAACTCTCCTATGGACAGCGTGGTCGGTCCGTGAACAGCGCACGGTTCCGGGTGGTCCAACACCCTCGGACGGGCTGCTATTCCCTATCTTGCCATCTCCGGGGTCCGCGGCCACACCACCGTGGCGCATCCGGCGCCGGGAGCGGGTGAGCCGGGCCACGACCGGCGCGGCGGGTGATCGGCCACACCCTGGCCACCGCCCCGTTCACCGTCGGGCCGGGTGACCGATTAGCCTGGTTACCGTGAAGTTGTTCCGACGCGGTGAGCCCAGCGGTACCGACGCGCCCGGCGAAGGCTCGCGGGCCGCGACCGCCACCGCGAGCGCCGCCGAGGCCGAGGTGACCGCGGCCAAGGCCGCACCCACGGCCGGTAAGGGCCGGCCCACTCCGAGTCGGCGTGAGGCCGAGGGCAGGCGTCGTGGCCCGGTCGCGCCTCCTCCCATGACCGCGAAGGAAGCGCGCGCCCGCCGCAAGGAGACCCGCGGCAGCAAAGAGGACCGCAAGTCCGCCGCCGCCGACCGCCGCGCCGCCGCGCAGGACCGCCGTGCCCGGATGCTGGCGGGTGAGGACAAATACCTGCTCCCGCGCGACCAGGGCCCGGTGCGCGCATTCGTCCGCGATATCGTCGACGGCCGCCGCAACCTGGTCGGGCTTTTCATGCCGATGGCGCTGCTGTTGATCCTGTCCATGTTCGCGGCCCCGGCCTGGCAGTCGATCATCACGCTGGCGATGCTGGTCATGATGGTCTTCATGGTCGCCGAGGGTTTCCTGCTGGGCCGGATCGTGAACCGCCGGGTCCGCGAGCGTTTCCCGAAGTCCACCGATACCGGGTTCCGGCTCGGCTGGTACTCGTTCGTCCGCGCATCGCAGCTGCGCAAGATGCGCGCCCCGAAGCCGCGCGTCTCCCCCGGCGACGCGATCTGACCCACGGGTGTCCCCGCCCGTCTCGCCTCCTCGCCAACGCATCCTCGTACTCGGGGGTGCGCGTTCGGGAAAATCCGCGTTCGCCGAATCGCTCGTCGCCGGTGGCGACGTCCGCTATCTGGCCACCGCGATCGCCGATCCCGCGGATACCGATTTCGCCGACCGGATCGCCGCGCACCGGGCGCGCCGCCCGGCGCACTGGACCGTGGTGGATGCCGCTGATCCGGCGGCCGAGCTGGGTAGCGCCCACCCCGGTGCCACCCTGGTCGACGATATCGGTACCTGGCTGACCGGCCGGTTGGACGCTCGCGCCGCCTGGGACTGCCCGCGCGGCACCATCGCCGCGGATACCGATGTTCTCCTCGACGCGGTGGCCGGGTACCGGGGCCGGCTCGTGATCGTCTCCCCCGAGGTCGGGCTGGGCGTGATCCCGGCCACCCGGTCGGGCCGTTTGTTCCGGGACGAGATCGGCACGCTCAATCAGCGACTCGCCGGAATCTGCGACGAGGCGTTTCTCGTGGTGGCCGGTCTGCCCATGCGCCTGAAATAGGCGGTGCGCCACCGGCGGCGCGGCGCGGGGCACCGACCTTGTCGGGGCAGGATGCTTGGATCGGGCCATGCAGACCATGTCGCGCGCCGATATCTGGGCGTCGATCCATCGCGAACGGGCCGCGCTGGCCGACGAACTCGCCACCCTCACCCCGCAGCAGTGGGCGGCGCCGTCCCTGTGCGGCCAGTGGTCGGTGGAGGAGGTCGTCGCCCATCTCACCGCCGCGGCGAGTATCGGGCGGGCGCGCTGGATCCGCAGCATGCTCGGTGCCCGCTTCGATGCCGACCTGCACAATCAGCGGCGGATGCGTGAGTTCCGGGGCGCCGATCCGGCCGAAACACTCGCGCGTTTCCGGGCCGCGGTACCGAACACCGTCGCGCCGTCCGGCCATACCCCGGCCTGGCTCGGTGAGGTCGTGGTGCACGGCACCGATATCCGGGTACCACTCGGATCGACCGGCGCGCCCGCCGGCCCGGCGGTGACCGAGGTCGCCCGCTTCTTCGCGGCACGCGATTTCACGGTCGCCGGTCGCACTGCCACCGCGGGCCTGCGCTTACGGGCCACCGACGGCCCGTTCGCCACCGGTTCCGGACCGGAGGTCGAAGGCACAACTCTCGCGCTGGTCATGGCGATGGCGGGACGTACCCGGTTCTGCGCCGAACTCACCGGCCCGGGCGTGGCGATCCTGCGTGATCGAACGGGTGCCTGATACGGGAACCTGCCGCATACCGCCTCTCGTGACCGAGGCCGGGCCGGGCGCCTCGTGGCGAGCGGTACGCGCCGGGCAATATTGTCCGGAAGGTGGAACACCGCATTGTCCGGAAGGTGGAACACGGCCACCGGGAGCGATCCCGCACGGCCCGGCCCCCGCGACGGCACCCGATCGGAAGGCTCGAACAGTGACAGAGGGATTCGCACCCGTTGCCCCGCCGGATGCAGACGCCCGCGCGGCCGCCGAACAGCGGCAGGCGTCGCTCACCAAACCGCCGGGTTCGCTGGGGCGGCTCGAAGAACTGGGCAACTGGGTGGCCGCCTGCCAGGGGGTATGCCCGCCGAAACAGTTCGAACAGGCGCGGGTGGTGGTGTTCGCCGGCGACCACGGGGTGGCACGGCACGGCGTATCGGCGTTTCCCAGCGAGGTCACACCGCAGATGGTCGCCAATTTCCGGGCGGGCGGCGCCGCGGTGAACGCCCTGGCCGGTATCGCCGGGGCCACCGTCCGGGTGGTGGATATCGCGGTGGACGCCGATACCGATCCATCCGTGAGCACCCATAAGGTGCGCCGATCCAGCGGGGCGATCGACCGCGAGGACGCATTGACGGCCGAGCAGGTCGCCGCCGCGCTGGCCGCCGGCGCGGCGATCGCCGACGAGGAGATCGACAGCGGGGCCGATCTGCTGGTGGCCGGGGATATGGGGATCGGTAACACCACGCCCGCCACCGCCCTGGTCGCGACCCTCACCGGGATCGAACCGGTCCGGGCGGTCGGCCGCGGCACCGGCGTCGACGACCACGGCTGGATGCGCAAGGTGGCCGCCGTCCGGGACGCCATGTGGCGGGCCCGCCCGGTCGCCCGCGACGGTGTCGAACTGCTGCGCGTCGCCGGTGGTGCCGATATCGCCGCCATGACCGGCTTCCTGGCCCGCGCCGCCGCCCGGCGCACCCCGGTACTGCTCGACGGACTGATCGTCACCGCGGCCGCGCTGGTCGCCGAGGATCTGGCGGCGGGCGCGGTGAACTGGTGGGTAGCCGCGCACCGCTCCACCGAACCCGCGCATACCGCGGCCCTGACCAAACTGAAGCTCACCCCGGTACTCGAACTGGATATGCGGCTCGGCGAGGGGTCGGGCGCGCTCACCGCGCTGCCCGTCCTGCGCGCCGCGGTCGCGGTGCTCGCGGAGATGGCGACCTTCGCCGACGCGGGTGTCAGCACGGCCGGCGAAACCGCCGCTGTCGACCTCCACAAGTGAGCGGCCCGATGCGGCGGCGGCGCTGATGTCCGCGCTTCGTCTCACCTTCTCCTGGCTCACAGTGCTGCCGGTGCGCGGCCCGAGCGAGGTGGACCGCCGCGCGGCCGGGCGTGCCGTCGCGCTGGCCCCGGTGGCCGGGGCGGTCCTGGGTCTCGCTGCCGCGGCGGTGCTCTGGGTCCTGCATCCCGCGGGGATCGCGGCCGGGTTCGTCACGGTCGCGGTACTGGCACTGCTGACCCGGGGTATGCACCTGGACGGTCTGGCCGATACCTTCGACGGGCTCGGGGTCTACGGTTCGCCCGAACGTGCGCGGGCGGTGATGAAAACC
>JABFXT010000212.1 GCA_013361595.1 Nocardia sp.
TCGGCGTCGGCTTGCGGGATCGCCAGCCGGGGTGGCGCGTAGGTGAGTCCGGGCGCGCCGGACGCCGGATCGGTGACCGTCCGGAACGCCGAGACCAGCACCGGGGTGGTACGCACGATATCGGTCAGCGATCCCACGTTCGCGCGCAGCAGTTTCACCATGGGCACCAGGTTGTCCAAGGTCCCCATCAGCGGATCGGACAGGATGACGGTGAGATCGTTGAGCACCGGCAGGATCTCGCGCAGGCCGTCGAACAACGCGATACCCGGGGTGAGCAGTTCGCTGTGCGCCTGGTTCAGCGTCGGCGCGAGCCGGGTCAGCATCAGTTTCAGGTCGCCCCAGTGCTCGGCCACCTTGTTGGACACCGAGGCATAGGCGTCGAAGATCCCGGCCAGATGGGCGATATCGGCATCCGGTGATTCCAGGACCCGGCCGAGTTGGTCGATCAGGTGATTGATCTGCGGTCCGGTGCCGGCCGAGGCCGCGTCGAGGGCGTCGAGGCCACCCGCGAGCGCGTTCGGCCGGTCCGGGGAACCGCCGATCTGATCGGACAACTCCGCCAGCGCGGTGACGGTCTGGGTCAGGCTCTTGGGCGTCAGGGTTTTGGTCACGCATTGCCCCGGATCCCATTCCGCCGTGGACTTCCCGCTGGACAGCACCGCGAGTTCCCGGTCGGCGACCACAGTGTTGCTCACCGTGGTGGCACCCGAATCGGCATAGAGCGGATGGTCGGCGTCGACCTCGAAATCCACGCGTACCTTCGCGCCCTCGGGGGCGATACCGGTCACCGTCCCCACGGCGATACCCCGCATCGACACCTGATTGCCCTGATAGAGACCGATACTGTCCGGCATGATCGCGCAGTACGCGCGCGTCTGCTTCAGCGGTTCGAACGCGATCACATACGCCGCGCTCACGGCGAGGACCAATACCACCGCTCCGGCGATAGACATGAGACCCGGTGAGCCGAGGATCTTCTTCAGCATCAGCACGCCTTCCCGGGCAGCGGGACACAGACGGTGCCGGGAGCGGTCACCGTGGTTCCCGACCGGTCGATCCGCACCCCGCCGTCCGGACCCACCAGTTCGCGCAGTTTCGTGCCCAGGCTCTGCGCCGACACGATCATCGGCTCCAGCCGGTCCCCGTATTCCTGTAGTCGCGGCAGCGCGTCGGCGAGTTGCCGGACCTGCGGGCGCAGGGTGTCGTCCCAGGCCGGAGCGAGGGCGGCGACCCGCTGCACCACCGAACTCAACAGCGCCAGGGCCTGCTTCAGTTCGGCGCGTTTGTCCAGCAGCACGGTCTCCATCAGATTGACGTTGTCCATCAACCGGCCCAGATCGGTTTTCGCGCCGTCGTACATGGTGACGTACTCGTCGGCGGTGGCGATGGCATTCGATACCTGGGTGCGCTGGCGTTCGATCGCGTCCAGATAGCTGCCGACCGTATCCAGCACGCTGCGCAGCGATTCCGGCGCGGCGTCGATGGAGGTGTCGAGTGCGGCGAGATTGCGGCGCAGGGTGTCGCCGTCGGTTTCCCGCAGTGGGGTGGTGGCGTCCTGGAAGGTTTCCATCAGGCTGTAGGGCAGTCGCACCCGGTCGGCGGGGATCGGCGTATCACCCAGTTCTTCGCTGCCCGCCGGGAACAACGCCACATAGTGACCGCCGACCAGAGTCAGCATCCGGATATCGAGGGAGCTGCGGTCCCCGACGAAGACATCGCGGTCGACGGTGAACCGCATGGTCACCCGGTCCGGTTCCAGCTCGAGGGATTTCACTTCACCGACCGGCACCCCGGCCAGGCGGATATCGTCACCGGGTTTCACCGACTGCGCCTCGCTGAGTTCGGCGGTATAGGTCCGCTTCCCCAGCGGCACCACGTACAACGCTGCGACCGCGACGGCCAGCGCGGCCAGCGCGCATACACCGATGACACCCAGCCGCAACTGTGTGCGCTGCTTCGTCGGTTCGTCGGTGATCGGCTGGTCGCGGTCGAACCAGCGGCTCAGCGCCGCCGTCCATTTCGTGGAGGTCATCCGTTGCATATCGCCACCCGCTGTCCGCCGATCAGTACCCGCGCCGGGGCGGGGACCTCGGCCGTGCCCTTACTGCACTCCGGCCGGAATCCCGCCACGGTCCGCGGGAACGAGGTGTCCACGGCCGCGAGCAGCCCGGGCAACCTGCCGAACACCTCGACGGCCTGTTGCGGGTCGGGGAAGAGATTCCGGATCATGGCGTCGATATCGGGGCCCGCCTCCGGGCTCAGACCCGCCGCGGCCAGCAGCCGATCCACCGGTTCCAGTACCGACGGGGCGCTCATCGCGAAATCGGCGAGCCCGCCGACATTGCGCTGCAATGCCTGGAAGATATCGGTGAGCCGGGCCAGCAACGGCACCAGGTGGTACAGCCGCCCGCCCACTCGCTCGGACAGGTCGGACATGTTCCGGACCAGCGTGCCGATCACCTGCTGCCGGTCGCCTACGTATTCGCTGAGTGTGCCGATGGCGTCCAGGGCGGGACCGATTCCGGCGCCGTCGCCCTCGATCACCGCGAGCAGGCTCTCGGTCAGTTGATTGACGGCCGCCGGCGACAATGTCGCGAGTACCGGCTGCAGACCGTTGAACAGGCTGGTCACATCGAACGACGGGACGGTCTGCTCCGGACCGACCGTCGCGCCGGCGGCCAGCCGGGTACCGGGATCCGGTTGCTGCTGGAGATCGATATAGCGCTGGCCGGTGAGGTTCTGATAGCGGATGGCCAGGGTGCTGTTGTCGTAGACCGGGGTATCGGTGGTGACGGTGAGCCGGACATCCGCCTTGTCCCCGGCCAGCGTCACGGCCTCGACCTTGCCGACCTGAACCCCGAACATCCGCACATCGTCACCGGTCTTCAGGCCGTTGGCATCGGTGAACAACGCATGGTGGGTCTCGGTCTCGCCGTCGACGGGTCGTTCGATGGCGCCGATCACCAGCGCGAGCACCAGTGCCATCACGCCCGCGAACAGGGCCAGTCGCCAGGCGGCACGCCGCGCGGTCATCGCCCACCTCCCGCGGTGCCGCCCAGCTCGACATCCATATCGAGGACCGGGCCGTCGGGACCCTCTTTGAAGGCCAGCCCGAGCCGGGTGAGCAGGGTGCGCAGGTCGGCGGCGGACTGCTGCGGGTCGGGTACCGCCAGTGCCAGCAGGTTCAAGGTGGGCGCGAGCGAATCGGTGTACCCGGACAGCTGCCCGGCGCTGTGCGCGGTGGCGGCCAGGGTCGGCAGGATATCGCCGGTGAGCGCCTTCACGCCCGCGTCGTAGTCGGCACGATCGTTACGCAGGACATCGATGTCCACGATCTGGTCGAGCACCTCGATGGTGGCACCGGCGAACTGACCGCCGCCCTCGAAGGCCGGACCGAGTCGCCCGACCAATTCGTTCGCGGGCATCGACTGGTGGTCGGCGATCACCCGGCCGGCGGTGATCAGCGCCTCCGCCAGCGGCGTGAACGCCTTCACATCGGCGGCCGCCTGCGAGATCACCATGGCCATATCGGGGGTGAACACCGTATCGCCGGTCTGCGAGAGGCCGCGCAGCAGCGCGCCCATGGTCGCGTCGTACACGTCGGCGGCCCGGCGCCCGGTCAGATCGACCACCGCACCCGATTCCAGCGGCGCACCACCTGCCCCGGGTCGCAGCTCGATCTCGCTGATCCCGAACAGGTTGGCCGGCGCGTAGTCCACCAGCATGCTGTCGTCGATCCCGTGCAACCGGTGCGGGTCGAGCGCGAGCGCGATCTCCTGGGTGCCCCGCCCGGCCGGCGCGATATCGGTGACCGAGCCGACCTGGACGCCGTCGATACGCACCAGGGTGCCGGCCACGACACCGTCACCGATCTGCTCGGTCCGCAGCGCGATCCGCAATCCGTCGTCCGAGGTGAGCTCCCGGTACCCGTAACCGGCCAGGGTGAGCACTGCCAGTGCCGCGACCACGAGTGCCCCGATCCGGCGCGCACTGCGCGGATCGGCGGCGACCCCGGGCATTCCGTACTTCGGCATCTTTCCCTATCCCGTGAAGCTGATCGCCGAGTCGAAACCCCACAGCACGAGGGTCAGCACCATATCGATGGCGATGATGGCGACGAAACTCGCCCGGACGGCGCGGCCCGAGGCGATACCGACGCCTTCGGGTCCGCCGGTGGCGAAGAAGCCGTAGTAGCTGTGCACGCAGATCACCACGGTGCCGAAGACCGCGACCTTGACGGTGGCCGCGACGATGTCGAATCCCGCGATGAACTGGAAGAAGTAGTGGTCGTAGACCCCGGCGGACTGGCCGTGCACCAGGGTGATCAATCCGCGGCAGGCGAAATACGAACCGATGAGCGCGATCAGGAAGGTCGGCACGATGGCGATCGCCCCGGCGATGACGCGGGTGGTCACCACGAAGGGCACCGACCGCAGCCCCAACGCCTCGATCGCGTCGATCTCCTCGGAGATACGCATGGAACCGATCTCCGCGGTGATCCGGCAGCCCGCCTGCGCGGCGAACCCCACCGCGGCCGCGATGGGCGCCAACTCGCGTGTGGTCGCGAAGGCGGAGACGATACCGGTCACCGGGCCCATTCCCAGCATGTCCAGCGTGGCGAACGATTCCACGCCGATCGACGCGCCGATCACCAGCCCCAGCACGATCATCATGGGCACGGTCCCGCCGCCGACGATGACCGAACCCCGGCCCCAGGTCATATCGGTGATGATCCGCAGGGTCTCGGCGCGATACCGCCGCAGGGCCAGCGGTATCGAGGACAGCACCTGCCAGCAGAAGACCACCACGAAACCCAGCGAATCCACCGCGCCGACGATGCGACTTCCGCGCCGGAAATAGCGCGCGAGGAAACCGAGCCCCTTCGGGGCGTAGGAGGTCGCCGCCATCACGCCAGCCTGGTGGGCAGGAACATCGCGGTCACCTGGGTCATCGCCAGATTGACGATCACGATCGACACCACCGACAGCACCACGGCGGCGTTCACCGCGTCGGCGACACCGCGCGGACCGCCTTTGGCCTCCAGGCCGCGCTGGCACGCGATGATCACCACCAGGAAGCCGAAGATCAGCGCCTTGAGCAGCGATACCCAGACATCGGCGGCGGTGGTGAAGGAACCGAAGGTCGCCCAGTAGGACCCGGGTGTGACGCCTTGCCCGCCGATCGCGACGAGGTATCCGGCGATGACGCCGACGAAGATCACCAGGATATTGAGGAGCGGCGCGACCAGCAGCATCGCCACCATCCGGGGGATCACCAGCCGGTGCACCGGGCTGATGCCCATGGTGTGCAGGGCGTCGATCTCCTCGCGGATGGTGCGGGCGCCGAGGTCGGCGGCGATCGCGGCCGCTCCCGCCCCGCCGAGCAGGAAGCCGGTGGCCATGGGCGCACCCTGTTTGATGACACCGAGGCCACCGGTGGCGCCGAGCAGCGAGTCGGCTCCGAGATTGTGGATGAGATTGCCGACCTGCACCGAGACGATCACCCCGAACGGGATCGCCATCAGAATCGCGGGAAAGGCGGTGACGGTGACCAGCCGCCAGGCCTGGACCAGCATCTCCTGCCACTGGAACCGGCCGCGCACCAGATCCGATGCCGTGCCGCCGACCGACTCCCGGGCCATTCCGACCGCGCGGCCGAATGTGCGCAGCGAGGAGACGACGGTCCCCGAGAAATTCTGACCGACGATTTCACGGGCGGACGATTTTCGCGGTATCCGGTCGGAATTCTCCACGGAATCGATCGCCGCGGTACGGCGCTCGGAGTTCATGGCCGAGATCCAGGTACCGCTCTCGCGGGACGGATTGTTGCGAAATTCATGCGTGTGATCTCTCCGGTCCGGCATCGATGCCAACGGAGAGGAAGCTAATCGTTACGCACGGTGACGGACAAATCCGCGACGGTGTGACAGTGACCACGACATATGGCCGCTACGCATCAATTTCCGGAAATCGTGCGAGGCATCACCGGAATGACCCGCCAAGAATTGGAACGTGTTTCATCGACTTATCCGGTGCGGTCCGCACGAATTCTCCCGGACGATCTCACCCGTCCAGATCGACACGAATCGTCAGCAGATCGGTACCCATCACACGCACCACCGCGCTGTTGCCACGCGGTAGCGAAGCCAGCCTGGCCACCGCGTCGTCGTCGGGCAACAGATGCGCGGTCCCGGGATGCCATTCACCGCGCAATCGCACCCGGACCCGGCTGTCCGCGCGAATATTGCGCACATAGTCCGAACGGTCACCGAACTCGGAGACGAACCAGAACTCGTTCCCGGTCAGCCGGCCACCGACCGGTACGACGCGGGGCACTCCACTGACCCGCCCAGTAGTCTCCAACAGCTGCTGCGCCGGACGCTTCCGATTCAGCGGATTGACCACATGCCGCTGGAAAGTGGTGACAATGCGATGTTTCATACGCCGCATATCGATCATGTGGCGACGGTAACACCGACCCGTTCCGGCGCGCCGTAATACGACCGGCCGAACGAATCTTCGGATCATTCGACCGGAGCGCGGGCGATGGGTGACAATTCCCCCGTGCGAACTCAGTTCACCAACGAGCTCGTCGCGCTGACCGCGGATCTGACGCAGATGTGCCGCATCACCCACGAAGCGGCCGAACGTGTGACCGATGCCGTCGTCGGGGCCGACCTCACCGCGACCTACGAGGTCTTCGCCCTCGACGAGCGCCTGCAGACGATGTTCGGCGCCTGCGAGGCGCGCACCGTCGTCTTGCTCGCGCTACAGGCGCCGGTCGCCCGCGATCTACGGCATGTGGTGACCGCGATCCAGATCGCCGGGGAGCTGTCCCGGATCGGTCGGCTGTTCAGCCGGGTGGCAGATCAGGTGTACCGAACCCATCCCGACCCGATCGCCCCGCCACCCGTACTCGAGATACTGGCACAGATGGCCGGCCTCACCGCCGAATGCACTTTCCGTGCCCAGCACGCCGTCACCCGCGGCCGGCACACCCCCGCCGACGACACCGGCGCGGCGGCCATGCAGTCCCTCGACCGGAAACTGCACAACGCGCTGTCGGCGACCGCCGGTACCGCCACCGAGGCCGCCATCACCCTCGCCCTGATCGGCCACAAGTTGTCGCGCATCCTGGACCACACCGATCGGATCGAGCGGTTGATCCACTTCCTGGATACCGGCATCCCGCCGACCGCCCAGTTCCTCCCCGACGACGAGGCCGCCGAGATCGCGGAATGAAGCCCGGACCCGACCGCGCTACCCCCACCGGGCCGATCGGGCCGGTTCGCTCCCAATCATGGGAATTCCCTATGCTTTTCACCTGAAGGCGGATCGGCGTACACCCGGAGTCGGGATACGGGCCACCTGCCGGACACCATCCACATCTTCATATCGAAAGACCGGCCGGATCCACTCCGGCCCCCAGTACGTCACAGCGAGCGCACCCGGTGCGGAAACGACCACGGGTCTCCCCCTCATCAAGCCCCGCGGTGCGTCGCGGTCACCGGTCCGGACAACCGGCCCGCGACTCGCGCCGGGGATACACCGCCCTCGTTCGTGACAAGCCCACCCCCGAGTCGGCGCCGGCACGGCGACTCGGGGGTGGCGCGCTTACGGAACAGGAATACCCCGCGCGCTCACCGGGTACTCCGGGTCAGGTATGCCGAATCTCACACCGGACAGTAGCTTTCGGTTAGCTGACCGGCCGGTAGCTTGACGCTCGGCACATCCCGGTACCTCGGCAAGGAATTTCGTTGAAGCGCACAGAAAATCAATACGCACCGGGCGTCGAGCCCATCGCCCATCGATCAGCGGAGGTCCGGCGATGAACTCGCTGCTGTCTGCCCTGCCCACTCCGGCACGTAAGTTCGCCGCCCTCGTCGTCC
>JABFXT010000867.1 GCA_013361595.1 Nocardia sp.
CGCGCCGGCGGATTCCTTCCCGCTGGGGGCGGGTCCGCTGATAACGATTCGGGCCACAAGGTGCGCCCGCCGAACCGGTACGTCCGTTAACGCGCTGTCCGGTTCGCCTCGTCTGCGCCGTAGTCCGCCGATGTGCGATCCGTTGACCTGCGGAAACGGATTGTCGCCGAGCCGTGGCGAACCGGAGATGCCCGGCCGCCGCGGTGCCCGCGGCCCGGAACCTGCCTGGCAGACTTGTGTCGTGACTTGGACGCCAGCGCGAACACGACCGGACTCGCGTGCCGATTCCGGTGCGGCACGCGGGATCGGTGCGGGGATCCTGCGCTGGGGCGGACGGCTGATCGGGGGCGCTCTCCTGGTGGGGTTGATCCTGGTGGGCGGTACCTCCGTGCGGGTATGGCAGGTCGCTCGGATCGAGGACTACACCCGGGCCGACGCCATCGTGGTCCTGGGCGCGGCGCAATACTCCGGGACCCCGTCCTCGGTGTTCGAGGCGCGTCTCTACCAGGCGGCGAACCTGTACAAACAGGGAGTTTCCGATCTGGTGATCACGGTCGGCGGGAAACAGGAGGGCGACCTGTACACCGAGGCCGCCTCCGGAAAGATGTACCTGATGGAAGCCGGTGTCCCCGAGGACGCGGTACTCGCGGTGGAGACCGGCTCCGACACACTGCGCAGTATCGAAGCCGTGGCCGACGCGATGCACGAACGCGAACTCGGCTCGGCCGTACTGGTCAGCGATCCGTGGCATTCACTGCGCACCCGCACCATGGCCCGCGATGCCGGACTCGACGCCTGGACCGCCCCCACCCGCACCGGGCCGGCGGTCTACACCCGCGAATCGCAGGCCCACGGGATCGCCCGGGAGACCGCGGCGCTGCTCTGGTATCAGCTCACGCACTTCTCGGCGGATTTCAACTACACCGCCGGACAGTGAACCCCACATCCGCGCCGCCGAACCTCCCGACCGGTCACCAGCCGGTGGCAGACTGGGTGCGGTGACATACACCGAGCACGACCGCGAGCGCCTGGTCGTCGAGGCACCCAAAACAGCAGGTCTCGCCGGGGCCGGCGCCCACGGAAACGGGCACCGCACCGAATTCGCGCGCGACCGTGCCCGGGTGCTGCACTCCGCGGCCCTCCGCCGTCTCGCCGACAAAACCCAGGTGATGGGACCGCGCGACGGTGACACCCCGCGCACCAGACTCACCCATTCGCTGGAGGTCGCGCAGATCGGCCGCGGTATCGCCGACGGGCTGGGCTGCGATCCCGACCTGGCCGAACTCGCCGGGCTCGCGCACGATATCGGTCATCCGCCCTACGGTCACAACGGGGAGAAAGCCCTCGATATCTTCGCCGCCGATTTCGGCGGGTTCGAAGGCAACGCCCAGAACCTGCGGATCCTCACCCGCCTCGAACCGAAGGTGCTCGACTCCTACGGTGGCAGCGTCGGCCTCAACCTCACCCGCGCCGCACTCGACGCCGCGATCAAATACCCGTGGCACCGCACCGAAGCCGGCGGCAAATTCGGTGCCTACGAGGCGGACGCCGACCGGTTGTCCTGGGTCCGCAAGAGCGCCCCGGATCGGCGACCGGCCCTGGAATGCCAGGTGATGGACTGGTCCGATGATGTGGCCTACTCCGTGCACGATGTGGAGGACGGCATCATCGCCGGCCGGATCGACCTCCGAGCCCTGGCCGACCCGGTGGAGCGGGTGGCGCTCGCCGAACTCGGACACGTACAGCATCGCGGCCTCTCGGTCGACGACCTGGTGGCCGCCGCCCAGCGCCTCTCCGAACTCCCGGTCGTCGCCGATGTCTTCGTCTACGACGGCACCCTGACCAGTTCGGTCGCCCTGAAACGGCTCACCAGCGAACTCGTCGGCCGGTTCGCGAACGCCGCGGTCGTGGCGACGCGCGAAGCCTGCCCCGGCCCACTGGCCCGCTACTCCGCCGACCTGGTGGTACCACCGGTCGCGGCCGCCGAGGTCGCCGTGCTGAAAACCGTGGCACTGCGCTACGTCATGTCCGACCCCCACCACAAGCTGCGACAAGCCGAACAACGCGACACGATCACCGCGGTCGCCGGACACCTGCTGACCACCGGCCCCGCACTCCTCGACCCGCTACTGCTGCCCTGGTGGGACGCCGCGACCGACGACAGCGCCCGCGTCCGGGTGATCGTCGACCAGATCGCCTCCTACACGGAGAGCCGCATCGAACGGATCGCGGGCTG
>JABFXT010000367.1 GCA_013361595.1 Nocardia sp.
GACGCGTATCGCTGGTTGTCCGCGCTGATCATCCTGTTCTGGTTCGTCATCGAGGTGTTGTGGGTGGCGAACCAGGTGATCGCGCCGACCTGCCTGCCGCCCTTGGTGATCCCCAGCACGGTCACCGCCGGATCGACGGCTCCGGGGAAGTGCTCCCGGTCCGCGGCGGGGTTGCGGTCGAAGGCGACCCGGGAGCGGTTGACACTGGCGTCGTGCAGTTCGGAGCTTCCGAGTACGAGACTGCCGGGCCCGAGGTCGGCGTGCGCGGCGACGATGGCCTCGACCAGACCGTTCACCTCGGCGTCGTAGACCTGCTGCTGGAAACCCAGGATCGACAGGTTGTAGGCGTAGTCGTGGGCGGCGCCGCCGCACACCGCGTGCGAATGGGTGGAGGTGAGCAGCACATTGTGCTCGGTGTAGAGATCGCCGAAGCGGCGGGCCAGTTCGGTGAGCACCCCGCGATGGACCGATTGGAAGATCATCGCGTTCTCCGCGACGGCGAAGACGATCCGCTGGTCGCCGGCGGCGAATACGAAGGCCCGCGCCCGCGGCCGCAGATGGATACCGGCGGTGGTCTGGTCCTGCTGGGAGTAGCCCATCATTCCGCATTCGGCTGCCGGGCCGGTGATATCGGAGATGCCGAGACCGATCCGGTATTCGCCGGAATCAGGCACCGCCCCCGCCCGGGCGCCGAGCGGTTCAGTGAGTCCGGGCACCATCGCGGTCGCGGCGCCGAGGGCCACTGTCCCCGCCGCCGCACCCGCCAGCATCGTTCGACGTGGCAGCGTTGCCCGCGGGACGGGGAACCGCTCGGCGGCCGATATCCGGGGATCGGGGTTTGCTGCCATCGGTGTTCCTTCCGTTCGAATGGCAGCGAACCACAGAGTTGAACATCCGTCCAGATGTACCGTGTTCGTGTCCGATTCGCCGGGACCCGGGTGGCTCGCCGGCTCGCGGTCGAGCCGGTCAGTCGGGCAGCAGTGGTACCGACAGGCCTTCGCCGCGGCCGAGCAGCGCGGCGCGGGTCACCGCCGCCGAACCGAACCGGCCGCGCAGTTCGTCGAGTGCCGTATCCAGTGCCGGCGGAGGTTCGTGGTCGAAAGGCAGCGTGAGCTGCTGAGCCCCGGCATTGTCGAGATTGGTGAGCGACAACCCGATCAGGGTCAGTCCCCGCTCACCGATCAGCGGCATCGCCTCGGCGAGCAGGCTCCGGGCCGCGCGCAGGATCGTCTCGGTGTGATCGGTGGCCTCGGGGAGCGTGCGGGACCGGGTGGCCCGGGCGAAATCGTCGAACCGCATGCGCAGCACCACCGTGCGGCAGATCCGGTCCGCGGCTCGCAGCCGCCGTGTCAGGCGATCGATCAGGCCGTGCAGATAGGCCTCGATCTCCGCCGGTGGATGCGGGCGCCGTCCGAGTGCGCGCTGAGCCCCGATCGACCGGCGCCGCCGCCCCGTCTCGACCCGGCGCGGATCCCGCGCCCAGGCCAGCGCGTGCAGGTGCCGGGCGGCGGCCGGTCCGACGATCGAACGCAGCCCGGACTCCCGGCACGCGGCGAGCTGGCCGATCCGCTCGATACCGTGTTCGTGCAGCGCGCTCGCGGTCACCGGGCCCACACCCCACAGTCGGTGCACGGGTAGTGGATGCAGGAATTCGAGTTCGTGCTCGGGATCCACCACCAGCAACCCGTCGGGTTTCGCTACGGCGCTCGCGACCTTGGCGAGGAATTTCGTGGCCGCGATACCGACCGAGATGGGCAGCCCGACTTCGCGCCGCACCCGGCTCCGTAACTCGGTGGCGATGGCATCCGGTTCACCGGAGATCCGCCGCAGCCCCGCGACATCGAGAAACGCTTCGTCGATCGAGATTCCCTCCACCACCGGGGTGGTATCGGCGAAGATCTCGAACACCGATCTGCTCGCCTCGGCATAGGCCCGCATCCGCGGTGGGACGACGATCGCATCCGGGCACAGGCGCAATGCCTGACCGATGTTCATCGGAGTGCGGATACCCCGTCCTTTGGCCTCGTAGCTGGCGGCCAGTACGACGCCCCCGCCCACGAGGACCGGTTTGCCGCGTAGTCGCGGGTGGTCCCGTTGTTCGACCGAGGCATAGAAGGAATCCAGGTCCGCGTGCAGGATCGAGGCCTGGGCGCGGGCGCCGATCCGCGGCCGCCGACGGCCGGCCGAGGATCGGCGCGTTCGGCCGGCCGGGGCGGCTTCACCAGGGATTTCCTG